>JAICRN010000739.1 GCA_025937335.1 Microcoleus sp. TY_ISSM_2_bin.22 | reverse complement strand
TTTCCACTCCTAAAACAGCAGTTTTTTTGAGTAAAATTACTGATTGACAAATGCAATTAAGTCTTAACTTGTCACCAATGATTGCGTACCATAATGTGGCAAGCGGCATCTTCGTCAGAATATACAACTTTTCAACTCTCATTCCAATCGACTCGGCAGCAGTTTAATCAGTTCTTGACGCTGTTGGCAACTACAGGAAAACGCCAACAGCGACAATGGCATCAATTGCTGTTGGAACAGGTGGCAACTAATTTACTCACGATGCGACCCGATCGTTCCGAACCTAGAGTTTTGAAATGCAGACCGAAGCCGTATCCTCGAATGCAGGAACCTCGCTCTATCTTAAAAAGTAAACAGGCTAGGTGATTGAGACTTTTTTAGTGCCATTGGACTTTAGTCCTGTTTTTAAGCTTTTAATCAAGCTGGCGTACCGAGAATCATCCACTGCATTAACTGCTGCCACTCGGGAGATTGAGCTAATAAATCTGCATCGAATTCATTGCCCGCATCCTGCGAAAACTCGGCGAAAGCTTCCGCCCAATTAATTACTGTTTCCACAGGCAAATAAGGCGTATATTTCCAAGAACGCTGCAAAAACTCTACCATCTCAACAGAATGACCGGTGCGGTACAAATACCAAGCAATCCAAACTAAGGTACTGTACTTGATTTGCTTTTCCAACAAACGTATTTTATCGGGCAATTCGGGGCGGGCAAAAAAACTGTCCATGACTGCGGCCAGGGATTTAGCCTGCGGTAAACCTTTGTACATGGCGCTTTGTTCGTGCTGGCGGTAGCAAACAGTTACTTGCTGCAGCCACTCTGCTTCGCATCCCATTAAGGCTAAACGCAGCACTAAATCTGTATCTTCCGCCGGGGGAAATCGAGGATCGAATCCGCCGGCACGTTCTAACCACTGACGGCGAAATACCATCGCGCTGGGTAATACAGGTTTCCACCTGAGCCACATTTCTAAGTCTAATGTAGGGACGTTTTGCCAGAGTTTGACATCTTTTAGCGGTTCGCCTTTACTGTTGACTAGACGCCAGCCGCTGTGGACTATTCCTAGATTTGGTCGTGCTGCAAATACAGCCATTTGTGCAGCTAATTTGTCTGGAAAGAAGTAGTCGTCAGCATCGAGAAAAGCGATGAATTCTCCTCGCGCTAGCTCGATACCGCGATTTCTGGCAATCGAAACTCCTTGATTTTGTTGGTAAATGTAGCGAATTCGATCGCCATATTTCTCTAAAACTAATCTGGTATCGTCTCGGGAGCCGTCGTCTACTACGATAATTTCCCAGTTACCATAGGTTTGGTGGAGAACGCTATCTACGGCTTGGCCGACGTAAGCAGCGCAGTTGTAAGCCGGAATTACTACGCTCACCTTTGGGGCGCGATCGCTCATAATTAATATCAAGTCAGATAGATTATACTATTTTAGATTTTAGATTATTAGATTTTAGATTTGGGAATGACTGATGACGGTCAGGTTTGGAACACGAGCCTACTGTTGCATTCTTTTTTTTAACTGGTATTAGAATCAATACGCCCTAGGCAAATTTACGGAAATCCGGGCTTTGAAATCAAGAAAAATCATGCACCGGTCTCTACAAGAGTTATTGGTCACATCCGGTTGCGTCTTTATTGTACAATACTCATCGGGTGCCCTGGAGACTGACGCACCCGATCGGCGATGCTGTTTGAGAATAATTTGGTTTCAAGAATTTGCCAAGGTAAGTTGCTGTGAATTCAGTAAATCATGGTGGCGATTTGCTAAAGGTTGGCGATCGCCTTTTACCTTCAAATACTTGTCAGCTACTTGCAAAACCTGTTCGGGATTAGCCGGCTTGCTCAAAAAATCGGAAGCACCTGTCAATTTGGCTCGCGTGCGGTCAATTATACTGTCTTGACCGGTCAAAAACACGATCGGAGTTTCCCGAAAAGCCGGTGTTTTGCGCAAAAAATTGCACAAAGCAAAGCCACTGGTTTTCGGCATCACCACGTCCATAAAAATTAAAGCTGGCTTGTTTTTGGCTAGAATGCCCACTCCCTGCATGGGGTCTTGAATTTTTAGAACTCGATACCCCTCTGGCAATAAAATTTCCTCTAAAAATTCGCATACTGTCGGACTGTCATCGATACAGGCAATCAAAGGGCGACCCGGTTGGGCGATAGCAGCAGCCCAGCGCCACTGTTCTATAGGCGACGGCAAGTCGGGTACTGTTCGGAAATTAACTAAACCCTGTTTCATGTAATTAACTAAAGCGCGAGTTGCCACTGTCACGCACTGCTTTTTCTTAAATGCAATATCCCAAAGAGTATTTTCGCCGTTAAATACGTTAGCCAAAGCGATCAAAGAATTAGAACTAAATCGATTTTCCTGCAACTGGGCCGATGCTTTTAAAAGTGGTGCTTGTTCTGGATCTACTAGCCACAAACCCATTGCTTTCCACTTCTGCCAAATTTGTTGTGTAGAATACAGAATTTTCTCTACTTCCGTTAAAGACAGCAGCAAAGAAGAGGTAATTTGATAAAAATATTTTTGGGACGGACGCCACTCCCGGCGCAAACCCGATTGACCGATCAAAGCAAAGAACACTTCCGAAACGCTGCTATGGACGATC
>JAICRN010000736.1 GCA_025937335.1 Microcoleus sp. TY_ISSM_2_bin.22 | reverse complement strand
GACTTCAATCTAAAATCTAAAATCTAAAATCTAAAATCGATTGACTTCATGGAGTTTACTTTCTACAAGTTTATAGTCAAACACGATCCTATCTCCTTCTGGGAGCGATCGCGATCGGGCATTATGAGCCAAGCCACTTGAGAAAAGGAACCGGGTTTCTCACCTACTCAATACTTTGAATTAGTTTAATGTTATTTCTCAGCCATTCATTGACCAAAACTTGAACCTCAATCTTTTTATGATTGGCAATTTTAGTCACAAATTCCTCGACATCTGGTTCGAGATAAATGGGATAATGAAACGTAGCATCAGGATGGTAAAACTTGCCTTGCTCTGATGAAGAAAAGTCATACTCTGATTTCATAATTTCCTCTCTTGATAAGCTTGGGTTTCAGTGAAATTAGCTTTGCGGGCTGAAATTATCCGAATTATACAGGAGGTGCGATCGGTTTGTTCAAAGGTATGGATGACAACCCTTAAAGTTCCTGTTTCATCTAAGCCTATGGTAATCCATCTATCTTCATCTTGACCACGAATTTCAAAGGTGGTACCCGCCACGTGATTTATCCGTGGAATCAATCCAAAATCGAAAATCGAAAATCCTCAAGAAAGAGCATTTATCTCGCGCAAGTCAATCTAAAATCTAAAATCTAAAATCTAAAATCGATTGACTGTGTTCTTCATCATATATTGTTAATTGAGAACGATCGCGGAAAACAGTTGATGCCAAACGAAAATTTAATTGATGCTTGCGAATATTTTGCTTTTCTTTGGCTGGATTCCAATCAAAGTTATAATCCAAGGCAATTTATTATGGTAAACGAAGCTGCAATTAAATTATAACATAAATTATGAGTTAATGACTTCATGGAGTTTACTGCCAACAAGTTTGTAGTCAAACATGAGTTTATCTCCTTTTGCACTCGATTGCGATCGGGCATTATGAGCCAAGATCCTTGAGAAACGTATAGCGGAATCTTGTCTGGCGACTTAAATCCTGGTAAGTGACTCCTGGAATCGCCCACATTTTAATCTTAACATTGCTGAACTTTGACTGCACTTCCGATTCCCGCTTGTCGAGAAGTCTTAGATACCCGACTTTGTGAATAAGTCGGATATCTGGGTATTATTCACCAGAACCGATTCGGCAAATCCGCCAAAATGAGTTTGAGTTCCGGTTCATTAACCCGCTTAATTGCTTTAGGAATACTTACCCACTGCCGCTTTCTCCTGCTAGCTTCCGGCCAAATTTCTAGAACTGCTTGGACTTGCATTAAAAATACTTCTACCTGACAAGTATAGCCGGATTTTTGATACTCGTAAGCTCCCAGCAAATCCGGGAAGACTTTACCCAACAAACCTGCTTCTTCCCAAGCTTCCTTGGCAGCAGAATCTTGGGGATTCATGTCAGGTTCAATTAATCCTTTGGGAATCACCCAGCGCTTGCTAGCCGAAGAAGTAATCAGCATTACTTCAATTTCTCCGTCTTGAATGCGATAGGGAATTACCCCCGATTGATCGACCAGTAAAGCGATTTTTATACTCATGATTTCTGCAATATTTCTGGCTGCAAAAGCTGCTGTAACCTGATGAACGGTTTACAACTAAAAAATAAAAACAGCATCCTGATTCTCGATACTTCCCCAGTTGAGACAGCAATAAAGTGGAGAATAAACATATTTAGCTTTTCCTGTCTGTCGAAAATAGGAAATTCCCCTGCACTCCCACTGCACAATAATATTATAATAACCGCGCACAATTCTCTACCGACAAGCAGATAAAAGCCGATCGCCAATATCTGCCTTTAGCTGCATCGGTATGCGGTTTTACGCCTAATCTTTCTTCGCCTTAGCCTCCAAATTTTCCATCCGGCTCCTCAAATCTTGATTCTCCTTTTTCACCTGGTCTAATTCCTCCCGCAACTGCTTTACTGCTGCATCAGAACCAGCATTTTTCTGCACTCTTTGCACAGCTTCATCAGCCATGCGACGGACGCGGCCGTCGGGAGTTTGGTCAGCTAAAGAACGCAAAATGCGAATTGCTTTGCGAGTTTCCATCTGGCCTAATGCCACTACTACAGAGACTTGAGTCAAGAAAAACGTCTCTTTAGATAATTCTGCCAATCGCTGCAAAATCCGTTCTAAATTGACCTTGGTTTGACCAGTCGAAATTGTGCCCAAAGCTCGAATTGCAGCCAAGCGCAAAGCTTGCGGAGTACCGGCGGCTGTGTATTTCAAAATTAGATTCAGCGCATCTTCAGAAGTTTTCATCTGTGCCAAACCGGAAATAGCACCAGATCGCACTACCTCATTCCACCCCTGACGCTCTTTCAGCACCAATTTTAACTCTTTCAGTACCTGTTCGTCGCTCGGTTTTTCGTCGGGGTTAGCTGCTGATATTCCGCCAATAGCAGTCGCTGCGGCAGCTTCTACATAATAGCTGTCGTCGCCTTTTTCGACGATCGATCTCAGCGCTTTATAAGTTTCGTGAGTTTTGATTTTACCCAGCGCCGCCACCACAGCACGGCGAACGCGAGCATCTTTATCTCTCAAACCAGTTACTAAGCCTTCAAAAGCTTGGTCGAGTTTAATTTCAACTAACTGACCCGCGACTTCGACGCGCACAGCCCAAAACGGCTCT
>JAICRN010000063.1 GCA_025937335.1 Microcoleus sp. TY_ISSM_2_bin.22 | reverse complement strand
GAGTATTTTTTAGCAATCTCTTTAGCTTTTTCCGTCACATTATATGCTTGAAAATTATCCATTGCAATCACAGTATCTGCTACATCAAAATAATCGCCGCTTCCCCCCATTACTAAAATAGTCGATACGCCATAATCCGCATACAATTGTCTCACTTTATCAATAAACGGCGTAATCGGTTCCTTATCCTTAGCGATGAGTTCTTGCATTCGGCGATCGCGAATCATGAAATTTGTCGCCGCCGTATCCTCATCCACCAATAAAACAGGCATTCTCCCCACTTCCAAAGCCTCAATAATATTAGCAGCTTGCGACGTGCTACCGCTCGCATTTTCAGTATAAAATTGTGCAGTATCTCTACCTTGCGGCAAGTGATTAATAAAAGGCGAAATATCAACTCCCGCAACACTTCTGCCATCTTCCGCCCTAATTTTAACCGCCGCCGGATTAGTCACCAAAAATTCCCGACCGTCTCCCGGAATTCGGTTGTAAACTCCCAACTCGATCGCCCTGAGTAAAGTAGATTTGCCGTGATAGCCCCCCCCAACAATCAAAGTAATGCCAGCGGGAATACCCATACCGGAAATCAAACCGCGATTCGGACAATTAAACTCAACTCTTAATGACGGCGGCGACTGAAAAGCCACAGCATTATTTAACAAAGGACTGTTGTCAACACCGCTGCGGCGGGGTAAAATAGAACCGTCAGCAACAAACGCAACTAATCCTTTTTCAGCTAACTGTTCCCGCAGCCAGTCAGCATCTTCTACAGTTTCAACATGACGGCAGCATTCAGCAGCATTTAAGTTAGCATACTTCAGAGAATTGCTGACAATTTGCGGGATATCTTCGCACAGCATTTCAGCAGCTTGTCGCCCTAAAATACTGCGCCCGCCCGCTGGAAGTCCGACGGCAAATCGCAGTTCAACTCCTCCTAAATCTTCGATATCGGATGTATTTGAGGAAAGGATAAATGCGGAAGTTCGCTCTAAAACTTCTTGTCCGAAGCCAGTCACTGCAATCATACCGCTTTTTCCTGTGCCGCGTTTGCTGCTGATGCTGTGTGCTGCTTTGTCAAACTGGCGAGTTAGGTAATCTCGCAAGGCTATTTCTCGACTGCGAGAGTTGAAAAGTTCGCGGGGTATTTGAGCAATGTTTGGTGGAACTCTGACTCTAAATTTACTGGGAGAAGCAAACGGATCTCCCTGCACGTAATCAATAATTAATGTGAATTCAGAAAAGTCGTAGTTACCTTGAATGTCTTTGTAGGCTTTGTAGCCTCGATTGTCTAGTTGCAATAAATGCCGTTGCAGACTTTGTTTGTTAGTCATTTGTAATTAGTTATTAGTTATTCTTATTAGTTATTTAGCTAGTTCCTAGGCAGAGCCTAGGAACAGATTTCCAGAGGCTCTGCCTCGCTTGCTTTGCGTGGGAAAATCGGAGGCAGAGCCTCCGGATCAGCGTTACCAGGCATAGCCTGGTAACGAGTTGATTACCAATTACCAATTACTAATTACCTAATTCCAATAATTTAGCCGTGGCATTAACAACAATTTGAGCAGAACCGGCGAAAAAAGGTCGATCGATAGTTGCTAATGTATCGCTAGATTGGTGATAGTGGGGCGATCGCAAATTTGCAGTATCCGTCACCAACACAGCACCAATTCCTTTATACCAAAAAGGGGCGTGGTCGCTCCGCAAAACATCGGGAGTCAGCAACCCTTTCAGCGGAACCGGCAGCGCCACCACAGGCGGCAAATCGGCTTTTCCAGACTCCGCAAAACTTTTCAACAGCAGCGGATGTTCCGCATCGCCAATCACAGCGATAAACTCGCCTTGATCCGGAGATTTTACCCCCGATGCTTCTAGAAAAGGTTGCGCTGTCAATCCTTCGGGATATTGCTGGCATCCGGGCGTGCGGCAGGCATAACCTACCATATCCAGGACGATCGCACCCTGCAAATTTTTTAACCGCGCCGCGCTACCGGTGAATGCTAAACTGCCTAAAAGTCCGATTTCTTCCCTGTCGAAAAAAGCTACTTGCAGTGTCCGAGGTGTGGCACTAGAACCCAGCAATCTTGCTACTTCTAAAACTACAGCAACTCCCGTCGCATTGTCGTCAGCCCCGGGCGAGTTGGGTACAGTATCGTAGTGGGCTGCCACTAAAATTGCACCGGCGTTTGAGTCAGTACCTTTTCTCTCGGCGAAGACGTTGATTCCTCCATCAAACGACTGCAAATCCGGGGAAAATCCTAATGTTTGCAGTTGTTTGGAAATGTAGTCTCTAGTAAAAGAGCGAGCTCGTTCTCCCTCGCGTTCTCCTGCTAAAGTTTCGACGTGTTTCCACAAACGAGACTGGTCAATTTGCGGCTGATAGACTGCATCTTTTTCAGCAGGAAGCGGTGAGGGAGAAGGATTTTGGGAAGTGTGGATATTGCGATCGAGCGAAACTGCGGGTACACCCGACAACCGCTGCCACGAGTCAGAACGCCAACCCACAGCCGCCACCGCAACCAAAATAAATAGCGCTATCCAAATCAATTGTTTCATTAGTAAGTCTATTTGAGATTTTAGACAGGGCTTACGCACTCCTCACTCTCATCAACGGTTTTTTTTAGCAGGAGGGAGGGTTGCAGCGAAGTCTTTTCGTACAACCCGATTTATCTGTCTATGACTGTTAGATTTTAGATTTTATCTTGATACCCGAGTTCAAAATCAACCTGTTTCCAAAAATGAAACTCAAAACTCTTAATATTAGCTGCGGCAGAGGCAGCTTTGTGTGTTTTTTTTACCTAAGCAACCAGGTAAAAATCTTAGAATATCGCCGTCAAATTGGTTTTGCTTATTCGAGTATTCGACTGCGATATTCACCTTACTAATTTACCTTTAACATTCACAACTCAAAACTACTTTTTTTCCCACTCAATCTCCTTGTTCTCCAAGATCAAACCACTGCTGCTGGGAAAAGCATAAGGAATAGTTTTTGCAGAAAATTCCACGATTTGAGTTGGTTGTTGATACCACTCGGAATAACTCGGATTGAGTTGGTCGTACAGTGCTTTTAAAGCTTGGATTTCTGCCTCTAGCTGCGCTGCTGCTTGATTGATTCTGCGAGCTTGTGCTTGCAAGCGTTTTTCCCCGGTTTGAACGTGGTTTTCTACTTCGTGCCAGTGCTGTACGGCTAGCAATTTTTCTAGTTCACCTTGTTGGTAATTGAGTACAGCCTGTTTTTGTTGCAGTTGCTTTTCAATAATTTTAGTCTCTCGATCAATCTCCTGGATTTGCTGCAACCACTGCTCCCCAAAAGCAGCAGTTTGCTGGTGGAACTCAGCAATGGCTTCAGGAGTATTATTTTTGGGAAAACTGACTGCCACTCGGCACTCTGAGCGCTGTACGCCAAGTTTTTCCAGCGACTCTTGCAGGGTGGCAACTTCTGATTCCAGCGCGCGGACTTCTTTTTGGAGTTCTGGGATGGTCTGACTCATGGGTTCAATTAGGGGACCTCTGCATCGATTTTAAGCTAATTGTTTATTTTTATAACAAATCCCGGTCGCCTTCTTGCGGGAACGATCTAATTTTAGCGCGCTCCCACCCGGTATCTAAGCATAATGGCGCATAATTTGTGGCACAATGGCTGATGCCGCAGTTTAAATTAAGATTAAAATTATAATTAGTGGCGAATATAAAATCTGAAGGGGTGGGCATTTAATTTACAAAATCAACATAAATTAAGGTGCGATCGTTTTTTTATCATTCCTGAAAGTATGCTTAGTTATTTGA
The DNA here is from genome assembly GCA_025937335.1 of Microcoleus sp. TY_ISSM_2_bin.22. Lineage (GTDB taxonomy): Bacteria > Cyanobacteriota > Cyanobacteriia > Cyanobacteriales > Microcoleaceae > Microcoleus. The sequence continues at coordinate 10,210 of JAICRN010000063.1, read as the reverse complement.
CATTTTTACCCAATCAAGAATCTATTTAAACTTACGCAGCGGAGAAAATGAAAATCATCTATAGATTAATGTTGGGATATTTAGCTGCTGCTATTTTTAGTGTGGAAGGCTGCATTAATGCAAAAAAAATGGCTGCAACTGTAGGGGAGGGAGACGGCAATCGGGCTGTAGAGACAATTTTGGTAGCGCCTCAGAAACTTAGCTATTTGCGATCGGCATCTCGCCCTCCTGCGCCTGCAAGCGCCAACTTATTTTTGGATAAATTATCCCACCTAGAGTCAGTAAATTTACCGAGCGAAAATTTTATACAATCTGAGGAAATTACCGGAAAAAAGCGTACTTTTAGGTTAAAAATAATCTGTTCTTATCTGGCTTTTATTTCTGTAGTAATCTCCTTATCGATCGGAACGAATACAGTAAATATTTTATCCCAGGCGATCGCGTTAATCAAAGCGAAGTTTGAAACAGGGAATGACAAGCTACCAGAAGCCGAAACAGTGTTGCATCCAAAAGAAGAGGATATTTGGAATACTATTGCCAACATGACCCAAGATTTGCAGCAAACTGCCGAATATGCCCTCGATATTTGCGAGGAAATGAACGTCTCGATAATTGCCACCACACCGGGCGGTCATATCCTGTCGTTAAACCAAGCTACCTGTCAACTTTTAGGATACTCTCAAAAAGAGTTGTTAGGCAAACCAGTAGCGGAACTTTTTCAGACAACTGAATCACCTGAGTCCGGGTTAGAATTAGCCAATTTAACAGCCGAAAGTTCTGTCCGCCACGTCGAAAAAGTCTACCTTTCCAAACAGGGAAAAAAAATAATTGTAAAGCTTTCTATTTCAACTATTCGCGACAGCAAAGGCGAGGTCAGTGGCAAGTTGTACGTATCACAAGATATTACGTACAGCAAGCGGGCTGAAAGAAATTTTCGGCGCAGTGAAAAAAAGTTTCGGCAACTGATAGAAACTGTTAATGCTGCTGCATTAATATATCACCGCAGACAGTTGCGCTATGTCAATTCTTACACAGAAGCTGTGACTGGATATACTCGCGAAGAATTGCTGGGGTTGGATTTATACGATTTAATTCATCCTGATTTTCGAGAAACAGTTAAAAAATGGGGTAAATCCAGCCAGCCGCGCTCAAGTGCAGGCTCAAGATATGAAGTGAGAATTCTCACGAAAACCGGAGAAACACGCTGGATAGAAGCAACTGTACATCTTATAAAATTTGAGAGAAAACGGTCAATATTAGTCACAGCGTTTGATATCAGCGATCGCAAATTAGCCGAGTTAGAATTAGAAACATCTCTTTCGTTGCTTCAAGCAACCATTGAATCTACTGCTGACGGCATTCTCGCGGTTGACGGCGGAGGAAAAGTTCTCAGCTTTAACCGCAAGTTTGCCGAAATGTGGCAGTTGCCGGATTTCCTGCTCGATTCGAGAGATAACAACCAATTTTTGGGGTTCGGAATCAACCAGTTAAAATACCCGGAAATATTTCTCAACCGCGCTAAAGAATTGTCCGATTTCCCCGCAGCAGAAAGTGTCGATCTCATCGAGTTTAAAAATGGCAGAATTTTGGAGCGCTACTCGATACCCCAGCGCACGGGAGGCAAAATTACTGGTCGAGTATTCAGCTTTCGAGATGTAACTGAACGACTGCAATCCGAAGAAAAACTCCGCAAAAGCGAAGAACGCTTTCACCTGCTGACGCGGGCGACCAATGATGCGGTATGGGATTTTGACCTATTAAAAAACGAGTATTGGTTGAGCCAAGAGTTTGAAAAACTTTTTGGCTACAAACTCAACGAAACTCAGACGATAGAATTAGAATCATGGTGGCTAAATATTCATCCAGAAGAACGGGAAAGAGTGAAGTCAAGCTTCAACGAAACAATGAATTCAGACGCTCAATGTTGGTCGGAGGAATACAGCTTTCGCCATGCAGACGGGGGATATGTTTTTGTACTAGATCGCGGACACATCATCCGCAATGCAAGCGGCAAAGCAGTGCGGGCGATCGGCACAATGATGGACATTACTCAGCGCAAGCAAGCTGAAGAAATTATTCGCTATCAAGCTGTTTACGACCAACTGACAGGTTTACCGAACCGGATTCTTTTTAACGAGCGGCTGCTGGTGTCATTAAAACAAGCTAAAAAAACAAAAAAAATGCTAGCGGTGATGTTTTTAGACTTGGACAGATTCAAAAAGATTAATGATACACTAGGTCACGCTGCGGGCGATCGCCTGTTAGAAGGTTTTGCCGGACGCATCACCGATACTTTGCGATCGACTGATACGGTGGCCCGCTGGGGAGGCGACGAATTTACCGTACTGCTTCCCGAGATCAATTGCTTAGAAGATGCAGTTAAAACAGCTCAAAGAATACTCGACAATTTAAAGCCAGCATTTCAACTAGAAGGACAGCCGTTGCTTGTTAGCAGCAGCATCGGCATTGCCGTTTATCCAAACGACGGCGAAGATGCCGAAGCTTTAGTCAAAAATGCCGATGCCGCCTTGTACCGTGCTAAAGAAATGGGAAGAAACAACTATCAGTTATATACTTCAAAAATTAATCCCCAAAGCAGCCAGTTGCTGACAGTAGAAAACAGGCTGCACGAGGATATAGAACAAGGAAAATTTGAGTTTTTATACCAGCCAAAAGTCAACATAACTACTGGGAAAAAGCCGGGTATGGAAGCCCTGCTGCGCTCGCATTCTCCAGAATTAGGTTTAGTTGCTCCCGCTACATTTATTCCCATCCCTGAAGATAACGGACTAATTGTACCTATTAGCCAAGGGGTACTAGAAACTGCCAGCACTCAGAATCAAGCTTGGCAGGATGCTTGGCAACCTGATTTGGGGATAGCCGCCAACTTTCCGGCCAGGCAGTTCCAGCAATTTAATTTATACCAAACCGGGGTTAGCTGTCTCCTCTATCAGGGGAGAAAAAAACTCCCAGCGAGCTCGTTATTTTTCCCCCAGCACGATTGTCAGCTTCCCCCTATCGTCGCGCGCATACATAGTGCAGCACAATAGCATCATTGTGCTGCACTTTCGCCAAAATTGTCTAAAATACTCGACCGTGGAGATCGGCTTAAATCAACAACAGTTAACTTCTTAACCTCTAATGGCTAAACGCATATCAACATATATAACAGAAGGAATCTATGACATACTGCAAAAGTGGGCAAATGAGCAAAGCCGTTCAATCACCGGCTTGTCAGCATTCATTTTGGAACAAGCTGGCAGAGAACTCCAAAAACAAATACCACAATAGTCCCCGCCATCTGATGATAAACCAAATCAAATTTGAGCCAGGTTAGCAATGAAATTTATCGGCATAGACTTAGGTTGGAGCTCAGGAGCAAGCGGCTTGTGCTGCTTAAATTGGGAAAACAATCAATTACAATTAATAGAGTGCGATCGCCAACAATCTCCTAACGACATTCTCACCTGGATCGACACCCAAGTCTCCCCAAACGAACCAGCCATCATCGCCGTAGACGCGCCCACAATCATCCCCAATCTAACAGGAATGCGCGTCGCCGACAAACTCACGCACAAACACTTCGCGCGCTACCACGCAGGCTGCTATCCCGCCAACCTTTCCCGCCCCTTCGCCCAACAAACCGTAGAATTCGGCCTTTGTTTAGAAGCCAGAGGATTTGTCCACGCACCAATAATGGAATCTCAAAAACTAGGCAGATATCAAATAGAAGTCTATCCCCATCCCGCTACAATAAATCTATTCAAATTAGAGCGAATAATCAAATACAAAAAAGGAAAACTGGCAGAACGTCAACTAGAATTGATGAAACTCTGCCAGTATATTATAGATATTTTACCAAACCTTGAACCAAGTCTTAATCTCGCAAACAGCCAGACCAAAAATCCGCGTTCATTAGCGTTCATCAGCGGTTCAAAACTCCCCGAAATCCCCACCAGTATTGCCACCCTCAAAGCCTTAGAAGACCAGCTAGATGGCTTGCTGTGCGCTTATATAGGTGCTCACTGGTGGTACTGGGGAATAGAGAGGAATTTGGTATTGGGCGATCGCACAAACGGCTACATAGTCATTCCCCAACCTCGATAAGGAGAGAGGAAGGATCGCAGCATCAGGCATCGGGCATCGGGCATTGGGCATGACAACAAACGGTCAACAGCCAACTGACTAATGTGCCCAGAGAATCACGCCAGCTTCATAAGGACTGCTGAGATTGTCGTGCTTCGGCAAAACCCGCAACGACAAACCTTGCAAGCCGCTAGAAGTATAAGTAATGTCAGCCGTATAAAGGCTAGCATTCTGAGAATCTTCTCCCAAATACTCCATTACCACCGGCACGCCACCGACAATATCTCCGTTAGCATCAACCGAACCTTGATAAAGTTCAACTTGCACGTCCGCAGGCGTTAATCCCATCAGATTGATGCGAGATTTAACAGCGATCGACTGATGAACCTTAACTTCCTTATCCTGAGAAATATCAACAGCCTCAATCTTAATATCCTTCCACTTAGCGAGAACGTGCTTCTTCCAATGAGACAACTCCTTGGCGGGAGCGCAATGATCCGAAGTCATGGTGTGGAAGCGATCGCTCACCGGGAAATATGCCCGCCGCGCGTAATCCTTCACCATGCGAGCAGTATTGAAGAAAGGACAGTTCAAGCGAATCGAATCCTTCATTTTCTCCGTCCAACCGCGGGGAATGCCATCAGCATCCCGGTTGTAAAACAGAGGTACAACTTCCTTTTCCATCAAGTCGTACAAAGCATTCGCCTCGACCTCATCCTGATACTTAGTATCTTCGTAAAACTCCCCGTGTCCGATCGGCCAACCGGTACGAACATAATCAGCCTCATCCCACCAGCCGTCGAGGATGCTGAGATTCGGCAAACCGTTCATCGAAGCCTTCATCCCCGAAGTCCCGGAAGCTTCCCGGGGGCGGCGCGGCGTATTCAGCCACACATCGCAGCCAGACACCATCATCCGAGCGACGTTAATGTCGTAGTTCGGCAAAAACACCATCGAACTCATCGTGTCGTGCTCGCGGATGAAGTGAACGATATCCCGAATCAATTCCTTACCCGGAATATCCATCGGGTGAGCCTTCCCAGCAATCACAAACTGCACGGGGCGGTTTTTGTCCCGCATGATCCGCATAATTCGATCGACATCGCGCAAAAACAGCGTCGCCCGCTTGTAAGTAGCAAAGCGGCGGGCAAACCCGATCGTCAGCACCTTCGGATCGAGAGCCTCCCGCGCGTGTTCGATTTCCGTTTGGGCCGCACCGCGCTCGCGCAAAGTCTTTTGCAGCCACTCCCGCGCGAACACCACCAACTCGGATCTGCAGCGTTCGTGATTGCGCCACAGTTCCTCATCAGGAATCGACGAAAGCCTGTCCCAGAGACGATCGTCCTTGCGAGTCATTTCCCACTCCGGGCCGAGGTATCGATCGTACAACTCCTGAGTTGACTTCGCCACACAACTGCGAGCGTGCACCCCGTTGGTAATCGAAGTAATCGGCACTTCTTCCTGCGGCAAACCCGGCCACAAACCCTGAAACATCGGGCGCGACACCACACCGTGCAAAGCCGCCACCCCGTTGACAAAACTCGACATTTTAATAGCCAAAATTGCCATATTCAGAGGTGCGGACAAATCGCCAGTATTCTCCCGGCCCAATCCTAAAAACTCATCTTGCGACAAGCCAAACATTTTGGCATACCGATCGAGATAGTGCATCACCATATCCGGCTCGAACAAGTCAAACCCAGCAGGTACCGGCGTGTGAGTTGTAAACATACTGCTCGAAACCACCACCTGTTGCGCTTCCTCGAAACTCAGGTGATATTCCTCCATCAGCATCCGAATGCGTTCCAAAGCCATGAAAGCCGCGTGACCTTCATTCATGTGGTAAGCAGTGACTGTCAGCCCCAATGCCTTGAGCATTTTCACGCCGCCGATGCCTAGCATGATTTCTTGGTGCATCCGCAGAGTTTTATCACCCCCATACAGTTGGTCGGTAATATCTTGGTCGTAGCGGCTGTTAGGTTCAATATTTGTATCCATCAGGTACAAAGGAACCGTTCCCACTTGCACCCGCCAAATCCGGGCATACACCTTGCGGCCGGGATAGTCCACCTCAATCCGCAATTCCGAACCGTCGGGATTGCGTTCTGGGTGCAGCGGCATATTGTAGAAATCATTGAGCGGATAGCGTTCTTGCTGCCAGCCGTCGGCGTTAAGATACTGCGAAAAATAACCTTCTTGATAGAGCAGGCCGACACCGACTAAGGGCAAGCCCAAATCACTAGCTGATTTGAGGTGGTCGCCTGCGAGCACGCCCAAACCGCCCGAATAGATCGGTAGGGCTTTAACTAAGCCGAATTCCATCGAAAAGTAAGCGTAGCATTCTTGCTGCTCGGTACCCCGCTGTTTGCGATACCAGGCGCGATTTTTGAGATAATCGTCTAACTGCTGGGCTGCTCGGTTCATTTGGGCAATGAAGCCTTCGTCTTCTGCCATTTCTTGCAGCCGCTCTTGAGATATGGTTCCGAGCATCAGCACCGGGTTTTGGTTGCTGGAGTCCCACAGGTCTCGATCGAGGCGGCGGAAAAGGTCTTTGGTATCGACATTCCAATCCCAGTGCAAGTTGTAGGCAAGTTTGCGTAGAGGTTCGAGAATTGCTGGTAGTGAGGGCGAAACGTTAAATGTGCGAATTGGCTGCATAGACAAAGCCTTTATGTTGGGGTAGCGATATTTTCCTCTGTCTTTAGGTACAAGTCCGTTATTCTGCACACTATTTTAAGTTTTAACAAGCGGGGGCGAGCGCTCCTCAAGTCGATCGACTATCCGTAAAAGACACAGCAGTAACGTGTCCCCAGCACAGGTACGCTTTTAACTGCGGTCGCCCTCTGCAAATGCCGATCGCCCCTAAAACGGCTTTTCGCACTTCCCGATGAGATTTCTCAATGCCTGTGACCTGCGGGAACGAATATAACCCAGTCCTGGAGGCATCCTGGTTGAGAAACCTGGTTTTTTATCGAATCTTTCGTCGTAAAAAAACCCGGTTTCTCAACAATCGCGGGTAAGTCCTATAACCGTGGCTATCAACAAGCTTTGAATAATTTTGGCATCACGCAACTGCTGTCGGGTATCCGCAGCTATGCTGATGAGGATTTTGAGGCCGATCGCGCGCGCATGACTGGGCCAGAGATCGAAAGCTTGGCGCTGTGTCTGATTCTGGGCGTCGGGGCGAATCTCAAAGGAAGTGCGATCGCCTGCTACCTCAACATTCTGAGAAAAGCCAATTCTCGATCGCGGGGCGATCGCCCCGCGATCGAACTCAATCCAAATCCGCGATCGAAAATACCTGAAAAGTCAAACGAGGGCGATCGCAATTCTTGGGCGATCGTCCGCATTTTACCGAATGCTGAGCACTATACAATTGCGCGTTTTGTCAACCGCCAAGATGCGGACGATCGGCGGAGGGCGTTGTGTCGGTTAATTCCGGGGGGTGTGTTTGAAGTTGTGTGCGATCGCACCTAACAAATAAACACAAATGACGGTGACAATTGTAGCGACTCCGCATTAACTCGGTCGGGGGTTTTAACCCCCGCCTCATAGCGAAAGTCCTCGCTATGAGGACTATAAATAACTCTTTCAGTCGTCTTCAGACGACTTCAGCTAAGTAGTAAGACACAATTAATTACACAAAAGTTTTGCTACAAGCATTGTCTAGTAAAAATTTAGCAAAAAATCAGTGTGTAATTTATTCTGTCCAATTACTTATCAGACAGGGGTTTCCACCCCTGGCGGACTTCGGGAGAATGAAACACCCCTGATGATGTAGGGGGATATACACTTCGATACAAACGAGACATACAGATAACTTGACACCAATGAATATTGTTGTCTGCCGATCGGACATTTTCACCTAAACTTTCCCCCACAAAGCCAATCCGCCGCCCCTTCCCCTAGCGGCAATTATCCCATCTTCTATCAGAAAATATGCAAAAAATGCCTGCTTCCCCACACTCAAACTAAAAAATTCCGCCTCCCGCGCTTCTCCACCGCGAATAAATCCTTGATACACAGTTTTACCCAACAATTTCACCGTAATTCGGGTAAAATCAAAAGCTAAAATATTTTTATTAACCAAAAACTTAGTCGGCCCGGAAAGAGTTAGTACGATCGCCCCAACCTGCACCGAATTCTCCACCCTGCCCCTTTCCCGATCCGCTTCCCCACCAGCAACAGGTTCAGCCGAGTAAGCAATTTGAATTTTCGCCACCCACTCAGGGATATAACGTCCAGCGCCTAACACAATTCCCGCTTTTTGTCGAGTCTTTTTCGTGCCGGTGATAAAGCACAAACGCCAATTGCCGATTAATTGCTCGAAACCATAGCGAATTTTATTTTGTTTCGCGCTTTTCTCAGCTTCTAACAGGGCCGAGACTACGGCGGCGGGAGATGGTTTAGTATTCGATTTAGCGGCTTGTTCTAGAATTGATATGTTTTCCATTTAACTAACAATAACAGGAATTTACTAGGCTTGATGCAAAATTTTAAAGGACAGGCAAGATGCCTGTTCCACCAGCAGAGAGATTGTGGCGCAGGCAAGATGCCTGCTTCTGATGGGCAACAGCCAAGATGCCTGTTCCACCAGCAGAGAGATTGTGGCGCAGGCATCTTGCCGGAGGCCGAGGGATTGATAATATTAGCGGATGTAGCGGAGAAAAACATGGTTGCGATCGCCCCCACAGACACAGAAATCATCGTCACCGGCAGCGGAATAGGCGGCTTAAGTTGCGCTGCAATGCTTGCCCGCTACGGCTTTGAGGTTGTGGTTTGCGAAAGCCATTCGATCGCGGGCGGGGCCGCACACGGTTTTGAACGCGGCGGATTTAGCTTCGACTCCGGGCCCTCCCTGTACTCAGGATTATCCTACAGCCCGTCTGCCAATCCGCTGCGGCAAGTTTTGGATGCGATCGGCGAAAAACTTCCCTGCATCACCTACGATACCTGGGGTTGCTGTTTGCCAGAAGGCGACTTCGACACATCCGTCGGTGCGAGTCAATTTGCCGAAGTGCTCGCACAACTGCGCGGCGCGGCAGCAGTCGCCGAATGGCGGCAACTCCAGCGCATCATGGAACCCTACGCCAAAGCTGCCACAGCCTTGCCCTCCTTGGCTTTGCGCTTCGATTTGGGCAGTGTTTTTACCCTCGGCCAATTTGCGCCCGCTTTCCTGCAAAGTGCTGGCGACGCGATCGCACTTGCAGGCCCTTTCAGCAAAATTATGGACAAAAATGTCAAAGATCCCTTTGTCCGAAATTGGCTGAATTTATTGTGTTTCCTGCTGTCTGGACTTCCCGCCGACGGAACGATCGCAGCCGAAGTCGCATTCATGTTCGCCGACTGGTATCGCCCCAATGCAGTTTTGGACTATCCGATCGGCGGTAGTGCAGCTTTGGTAAATGCCCTGGTACGAGGTTTAGAGCGCCACGGAGGGCAGTTGCTGCTAAATTCCCACGTTGCAGAAGTTTTGGTGGAAAACAACCGGGCTGCGGGCGTGCGGCTGCGATCGGGCAAAATTATTCGATCGCACAAAGCCGTCGTCTCCAACGCATCCGTTTGGGATACCCTGAAACTGTTACCTGAAACCTCAGTCCCGCAAAGGTTTCGGCAACAGCGGCAGGCGACGCCCGAGTGCGACAGCTTCATGCACCTGCATCTGGGAATAGATGCTGCCGGAGTGCGATCGGACTTAGCTTGTCACTACATCTTCGTCAAAGACTGGGAAATCGGCGTTAGCGCCCCTCAGAACGTCGTTCTCGTCTCGATTCCCTCCCTCCTCGACCCCGACCTCGCGCCTCCGGGAAAGCACGTCATTCACGCATATACCCCCGGAAACGAGCCTTACGATTTGTGGCAAAAGCTCAATCGCACCGGCGAAGAGTACAAGCTGCAAAAACAAGCGCGCGCCGAGGTAATGTGGGAAGCCTTAGAGAGAATTATCCCCGATATTCGATCGCGCTGCGAAGTCACCTTAGTTGGAACACCCCTAACCCACGAACGGTTTTTGCGCCGCCATCGCGGTTCCTACGGGCCCGCAATTCGGGCGGGTAGCGGCTTGTTTCCCGGGCCGAGAACGCCTTTAGCAGGGCTGTTTTGCTGCGGAGATTCGACGTTTCCG
>JAICRN010000431.1 GCA_025937335.1 Microcoleus sp. TY_ISSM_2_bin.22 | reverse complement strand
TAGAATATGGTAGCATTTACTATGCTCCCCCAGGCGTTTCCCATAGTGGGTACAGCACTTCAGATCGAGCAATTTCTTTAATTAAAGTTTCGCTGCCATCTGATGCCCGTTTGGTTGCTTGAAGAGGGTAAAAGGCTGTCTTTAAAGAAATGTAAAGGAGACAAAATAGCCATCTATTGATATGATGAGCGGTAACAAGCAAGCAGTGAAAATAGGAGTGGAAACCATGAGCGGACTGGAAGGTTTTAGACAAGAAATTGATGCCGTTGATTCTCAGATTATTGAGGCATTAGCCAAGCGGTTTGAGATTGCCAAACGGGTGGCTAACTTTAAGAAGCAACAAGGAATTCCGATGATGCAACCGGATCGGGTGGAAGCCGTAAAACAACGTCGTCGGGAACTGGGGATGCAGCATGGTCTAGATGGAGGGTTTATGGTTGCACTGTACAGCCTCATTATTCAGGAAACCTGCCGTATGGAAGATGAGATTATAGAAACGCAACCTCAACCATCACTGATTTTTCAGCAAAACCCATGAGTATGGTTTCTATGTTAATTGAGACCAGCGGATCGGTAAGTGTAATTTTTCACAACTAATTGAGGATTGCTATATGGCTTTAGAATTTTGCTCTTGGACTTACCTTAATGGACGTGTCGTCCCAACTGAGCTTGCATGTTTGCCAGCAGATAATCATGCTGTCAATTTCGGAACTGCTGCCTTTGAAGCTTTTCGGCTTTACCCCACTCCCAATGGTTCTAAACTATTAGGATTAGATTTACATCTCAACCGATTACGATTGTCAATGTTATCTTTGGGGCTATCCCCTGTAGAACCCGAAGAAGTTACCAAAGCATTGTGGCAAACCGTAAGTCAGAACAATTTACAACAGGGATATATACGTTTGCTAGTATATCCAAATGGAAATTGTTTGGCGTTAGATCCTTCGCCATTCCCTTCGGCTGCATTAGTTATGGCTTGGCGGTCTGACAGTTCAGGATTTTTACCACCACTGACTTTAGGGATTAGTCATATCCGTCGTCCCTTGGCTGGTTCTACTCTCTCTAGGGCTAAAATTAGTGGATTCTATGCGATCGAAGCTGCTGCCGATCGCAACGCTAAAAAACAAGGATTTGACGGTAATCTCATGTTAAATCCAGATGGAACCATCTGCGAGATGACAGGAGCAAATATTTTTATCGTCAAAAATTCTGTTTTGTATACTCCACTTCTGCCTCAGAGTATTGATGGAGTAACGAGGCGTTTGGTGATTGAGTTGGCGAGTGAATTGAGTATCCCTGTCAAAGAAGTACCCTTGCCTTTGGGAGACTTAATGGTGGCGGATGAAGTATTTGTTACCGGAACTTATCACGAGATCCGTCCCGTTGCAGCGGTGGGTGGACAGGCTCTTGGTAGCCAATTTCCCGGGCCTGTAACCCAACGGCTGCAAGAGCGTTTTCAGAAAATGCTCCACAACCCAGAAGATGAAATAGCATCTCGTTGGCTGACAGGGACTGTTTTAGAAAAATCTCCGCCCAAGCCTGTAGCTCAACAAGCATACCAAATTCGTTCTGCTGAGTTAACTGACATTCATGGCATAGTTGCAGGTGTTTGTTCCTTGGTCGCGGAAATCAGAGGTACTCCAGAATTTCAACTTCCTGCTACAGCAGCAGAAGTTTGTCAGCGCGTGATTGAAGGAAAATATCCGGGTGCTATTTTTGTGGCAAATCCACAAGGGGACAACGACTCTATCATCGGTTTGATTACCTTAACCGTGCAAGAAACGATTCATGTGGGAAGTTCCTATCTACTAATTCAGGAATTATGGGTTCATCCAGAGTATCGAAGTCAAAATATCGGAGACAATCTCATTCAAGCTGTTGAAACCTACAGTCGTCAACAAGGAATTTCTCGGATAGAAGTTTGTTTGCCAACTCATGAATTCCCTAGCTTTTCTAACACTTACCATTTTTATCAAAAGAGTGGCTTTGAAGATTTTGGCCCTCGAATGCGGAAGATGCTGGAATAGGCAATTTAGCATGACAATATAACCCCTGAAAGTCAATTAGCTTAGTAAGTAAGGAAAAACATGACAAATACAGATATACGTCTACAGAAGGTGATGGCATGAGTCATTTGTCCTTAGAGGTGACCTTGCAAAGAGAAATGCAAGGAGCATCTCCAATCATTGTTACTTCTGAGGGGAACCAAGCTGGCCGAGAAGTTGAAGAGCGCAGCCAGTGTATTGTTCAAGGTTTACAGCGTCTTCCTGAGTGCAATTTTTCTACAGCACAGATTAGCGATCGCGACGTTGATACCATTCTCCAACAAATTCATCATCAGGAGTATCTGGCATTTTTAGCCCATTGGAATCAAAAGCTAGTGGGAGAAGAGCTACTGTTTGAGCATCCTTATGTTGACCAGGGAATTGAGGCAGATACTCCTTTATTTGAGGGTGTCTACGACTTATCTCGTGAAGGAGCGAGAACTGCGATTGCAGCCGCACAGCAAATTGTCAAGGGTGCTTCCTTGTCCTATGCTTTGTGCAGACCTCCCGGACACCATGCTGGGCCTGCTTGGTTAGGAGGGTATTGTTTTTTGAATAATGCAGTTGCTGCTGTAGTTAGTCTTCTGGAATCTGGAATCAGCCCGGTAGGATTGATTGATATTGACTTTCATTTTGGCAATGGTTCTGCTGCCTTACTAGCATCACGACCAGATGTTTGGTTTGGTTCTATTCACAGCTCAACAATACTGAGTTATCCTTACAAAGAAGTTCAACCTGCCAGCGATCGACAAACTTTTATTCCGTTTTCCCATTCACCTAGTTCAGAAGAATATTTAACCGCAGTTGACCAGCTAATTAAAAAGGCATTAAATTTTGGCTGCGCGGCTATGGTTATTTCTGTTGGCTATGACATTATCATCGACGATCCTCATGGAGGTTGGCATTTGCCACCTTCTATTTTCGAGGAAATTGGTCAGCTTTTTGCCCAAGCATCAATACCACTTTGTTTAGTGCAGGAAGGAGGCTATCTGTTAAGTGCTTTAGACGAATGTGCCTATCAATTTGGCTTGGGATTGTTGGGAAAAACATGATGTTGTCAGTGTTTCGTCTAGAAGAGTACTTCTCGCCGTGGGAATTCAAAGCTCCTTATCTTCTGTGTTGCAGTGATGCCGAATCTCGATCCCTTGAGGAGATTCTTTCGCTGGCTGACGATGAATCGAAGTTGTTATGGAGCAGACTCCACCTTGGTTACACCGAGGTTAAAGGTCTTCCGATTCTCCGTAACGAGATAGCCAAGCTCTATCAAGGTCTTGAATTAGAGAACGTAGTGTGTTTTGCGGGTGCGGAAGACGGAATATTTTGTAGTATGCAAGCTCTCGTGAAAGAGGGCGACCACGTAATTGTTCTCACTCCTTGCTATCAGTCCCTCGAAGACTTACCTCGTCATTTTGGAGCGCGTGTCACTGCGGTGCGACTCAAGGAAGAGAACAAGTGGCAGATTGATATCAACGCCATCGAAGATGCTCTCACGCCGAGTACGCGACTCATTATCATAAATTTCCCTCATAATCCGACAGGCGCAGTACTTACGGACGATCGAGCATCGGCACTTATCGACCTCGCCCGCAAACGGGGAATCTACATCTTCTCTGACGAGGTATTCCGCCTTCTGGGCCCTTCATCGACAACATGGGAGCCGCCAATTGCAGTCCGCTACGAGCGGGGTGTCAGTCTCGGCGTCATGAGTAAGGCGTTCGGACTTGCGGGTTTAAGAGTTGGGTGGATTGTCACACAAGACAAAGACCTCCTCCATCAAGCAGAAATAGCGAAACACTATACGTCAATCTGCAACAGCGCACCGTCGGAAGTACTCTCCCTGATAGCTCTCCGGAGCAAAGACGCTGTTCTGGGTCGCAACATCGAAATAGTAGATAAAAACCTTGGACTCCTTGACGACTTTTTCGACCGACATGGCGATCGCTTTTCATGGGTTCGTCCTCAAGGAGGGTGTGTCGGATTCGTTCACTACAAGGCGCATCGCCCGATTGATGAGTTGGCAGAGGCTCTTGTACATAAGCAAGGTGTGCTTCTTATGCCATCGCGCATTTACGACTTTCCGGGTAACTACTTTCGCATTGGATTTGGACGAAAGAATATGCCGGAGGCGTTGGTGCGGTTTGAAGCATTCCTTGAGGAATGGGAGTAGGACTCAGGGTCAGGGCAGGGTAAGCGCATCTAATTTAGTATCAAATGTAACAGACAAATGTAACAGACAAAAAAATGAGGGTGCAGTATAATCGCTTTCCTGTTTGGCTGGGAGATTCTATCATGACTCTCAAGCTCAGTATAAGATAGGAATGAATACTCCATGAATAAAGGATTTTCACCAGTTGTAGCGAACGCTAAATTAAAAAGCCAAAAAACCCAGCCTCAACCTATTTCTATGCCAGAGCTAGAAGGGGGTTTGTTGAATTATTTTGATGATGTACCGGATGCGAGAGTTGACCGCACTAAACTCCACTTACTTAAAGATATCAAGCGTGATTGCTTTGTTGTCTATAATAGCTGGAGGGAACGGATGGGAAGACATGGAAAATTACGGAATAAGTAAACAGCCCTGGCTGAAACAATTTTTAGAATTACCCAATGGCATTCCTCATCATGATACGTTTCGTCGAGTCTTTGAAAAACTAGACCCCACAATTTTAGAACAGAAGTTAACTCAATGGGTTCAAAAATTCCTCGGTTCAGTTGTTGACCAAGTTATCCCGATTGACGGAAAAAGCCTTCGGGGGTCTTATGACAGAAATCAGGGCCAAAAAAATTTACATTTAGTGACAGCGTGGGCTTCGGAAAATCGTTTAGTCCTCGGCCAAGTTAAGGTAGATAGCCATTCTAATGAAATCACGGCGATTCCAGCCTTATTAGAATTAATCGACGTAACCGGCGCAATTATTACGATGGATGCAATGGGGACTCAAACGGAGATTATTAAACAGATTGTTCAGAAAAAAGCTAATTATGTAGTTTGCTTAAAAAGCAATCATCCGACTCTTTACAATCAAGTTAAGTCTTGGTTGGAGCTTCAAGTAAGTCGCCAATTTGCGGGAGTTAAAATGACGGATTACCGTCAAATAGAAAAAGGTCATAACCGGATTGAAAAAAGAAGAGTTTGGGC
>JAICRN010000093.1 GCA_025937335.1 Microcoleus sp. TY_ISSM_2_bin.22 | reverse complement strand
AATTCATAATTTGGGAATTGGGAATTGGGAATTGGGAATTGGGAATTGGGCATCGGGAATTGGTAATTGAAACCAACAAATAACCAATGACTAATGACTAATGACTAATGACTAATAACTAATGACTTCTTAAGCACTTCTCAATGCCACAATCGGGTCTAATTTAGCAGCTTGTTTTGCGGGTACAATGCCGAAAAATAAGCCGATGCTGCCCGAAACACCGACTGCAAGTGCGATCGCCACTGGGGAAACGCTAGCTTGCAGGGGAGTAAAAGCAGATACTAAAAGCACGCCGCCGATACCGAATCCAGTACCGATCGCCCCGCCTGCCGCTGACAAAATCACAGACTCGATCATAAACTGAATTAGGATATCTTGCTGAGAAGCCCCGATCGCCTTTCTCAATCCAATTTCCTTCGTGCGTTCGGTAACAGAAACCAGCATGATATTCATAATCCCGATACCGCCGACAAACAGCGAAATTGCTGCCACGAAAGCCAACATCAACGTCAAAGCACCAGTAATGCTGCCCAAAGTATTCATTAAATCTTTCTGATTTCGGACAGTAAAATCATCTTCCTTAGTGATTTTATGCCGCAATCTGAGTAGATTTTCTATTTGAAATTGGGCGGCTTGCATCATAGTTTCATCTTTGATAGCAACCGAAATAAATGTTACTTTTGTCCCGTAGGGAGACGATCTGCCTACGATTCGATTTGCCATTGTTGTCAGCGGCAAATAAACGTTCATATCTTGATTGTCGCCAAAACTTGAGCCTTTCGCCTGCATGACACCAATCACTTGAAAACTCGAGTTTTTGATGCGAATGTATTGACCAACTGGCTGTGTATTGCCAAACAACTGTTCGGCTGCTTCCGATCCTAAAGCAACCACATTTTCTTGTCTTTCTAAATCTAATTTGCTTAAAAATCGACCTTGACCAACATCAAAGCTTCTGACAGTCAGAAATTCTGGGGTAGTTCCGACAATGGAAGATGAGACATTTTTGTTGCGGTAGGTAACGAGTTGACTGTCATTGAGAGTTGGTGCGACTTCTTGGACAGAAGGAACTTGAGAGGCGATCGCCTCTGCATCTTCCACTACTAAAGTCTGGGGCGGAATCACCGGGCGGGTTTGCGCTTCAGGACTTCCGGGAATCACAAATAGCAAGTTTGAACCCAGAGAGTTAACTTGTCCCTTGATAAATGTTTGAGCTCCTTCGCCGATACCGATCATAGAAATTACCGAAGCATTGCCGATGATAATTCCTAACATCGTCAAGCTGCTGCGAAGCTTGTTTGCCATCAAAGTTGTGACGGCCATTTTGACGCTTTCAACAATATCCATAATTCGATTTTGGATTTTAGATTTTAGATTTTAGATTAGGGAATTGGGATTAGATTTTATTTATTGGAGGGCAGGATATCCTGCCCACCCCACAATCAAAATCACTCTTTGTGGAACAGGCATCTTGCCTGTTCTTAAGACTCAAAATCACTCTTTGTGGAACAGGCATCTTGCCTGTTCTTAAGAATGGTGCAAAATGTGAGTTATTAGGCTCTTCCTCCCATGCCCTATGCCCTATTTCTGATTCTTGATAATATCCTCCAGCTTTTTACCTTGAGGAAGTTCGGTAAAAACGCGATCGCCAGCTTTTGCACCCTCTAAAATCTGAATCTTGTTGCCAATAGTCGAGCCAACGGTAACAGCTTTAAACTTCGGCTGTTGTTTCTCATCAGGAACTAGCACACCCGTTTGACCTTTATTAGTGACAATTGCCACCGTCGGCACAACTAAAGCATTGCTCAGCTTTTGACCGACAAATCTCAAATCTACATTCATTCCCGATTGCAGCGACTCTTTGCCCGTGTCGATCGCAACTCGCACTTGAAATAGCGTCACATCCCGTTCCTTAACAGCTTCCGGCGCAATTAATTTAACGCGGCCTTTAAACACTTTATCTGGATAAGCATCGGCGACTATTTCAACTTCTTGACCCGGTTTAATTTGACTGATATCAGCCTCCGGGACTTTAGCCAAAACTTCCACATCTCTAGCTAAAGCGACAATCGATGTCGAAGTTGCCGAAGTAGCTTCCGAGGCCGAAGTTGCTGGAGTTACAAAAGCTCCTTGGATGGCGTATCTTTGGGTAATAATTCCCGCAAAAGGAGCGCGAACTTTCGTATCTTCTAACTGCACTTCTTGAAAGCGGACTTGAGCTTGAGCTTCGGCTAATTCAGCTTGAGCTTGAGCTATTTCTTCCGGGCGAGAACCGTTTTCTTGTGCGGCAAATTGGCTTTTTGCTTCAGCAACTGCTGCTTCGGCTTTGGCGATTTCTTCTGGACGGTTACCGTTTTCTAGCTGCGCTAATTTGCTTTTAGCTTCGGCAACTTCTGCTTCGGCTTTGGCAATTTCTTCCGATCGCGTGCCGTTTTGCAATTGGTTCAATGCTTGCTGCTCGACTTGCACAGCAGCTTGCAGTTGCTGAATTTGCGACTCCCGACTTTCTTGCAGTTGTTGCAGGCGTCTTTGGGATTCGATTAATTTAGCTTGGGCAGTGCGATTTTCTTTGATCAGTTCATCGAGTTTATCTTTAGCCAGAGCACCTTCTTCCACTAGCGGCCGATTGCGTTCTACCCGTTGAGCTGTTAGTTCGGCTTGGGCTTTACTCGAGTCAATTTGCGTTTGTGCTTGGGCAATTTCTTGTTTGACACTGCCGGTTTGAGCGTCTGCTAAACGAGCTTGAGCTTGGGCTAAACGAGCTCGCGCTTGGCTGACTTCTTCAACGCGGCTGCCGGCTCGCAGTCGCTGCAAGCCAGCTTGAGTTTGCTGCAAGCGGGCTCTGGCTCCTGCAACTTCTTCCACGCGGCTGCCGGCTTGGGCTTGCGCCAGACTGGCTTCGGCTTGATCTAAGCGCGCTCGGGCGCTGGCGATGTCTTCCGATCGATTCCCGGCTTCGATTTTGGCGAGTTTGGCTCGCACGCTGGCTTCGCGGGCTTTAGCTTGAGCTAGTTGAGCTTCTACATCGCGGCTTTCCATGCGGGCCACGATTTGTCCTGCTTCGACTTTATCGCCCTGTTCGACAAATAATTCTGCGATCCGGCCGGAGCCTTTGGGGCTGAGATTCACGCGCTGTACCGGCTGCACCGTCCCGCTAGACGTGATCCGCACCGTGAGGTTTTGTGCTTCCACCGGCACTGTCATAGTGGCGATCGCATCTACTTTCGGCTGCGATCGACTTTTTGCTATATATATGGTGGTCGGTACAGCTAGCAACCCGGCTGCAACCAGCCCAATCGCCCACCGCTGCGGTTTGCGCGCGGGTTTCTTCGGAGACTGCTTTTGGGCGGTTTTGTTATCTGCAATTTTGGTCTCTGCGGCCTTGGTGTCTACAGTCTGAGTATCTTCCACCTTGACCTGAGCAGTTTCCTTTTTAGGGCTAACGATCATACCGACTCACCTAATTTAATCTCAGGATTACCTTTAAGGTAAAATTTTTGCTGATGCTTGGCATCGTCTTTCAGACTCATCCGATCGGGTGATTTATAAAAAGTTCCCCAACCAGCACCTGTAAACAATTATAGCTAATCTTTGCAAGTTATTAAAAAATGTTAAGTTTTTTCACCCAAAAGAGGTCGACTCGAACAGAATCGCTCCCGGCTACTGGCAAAGTAAATATATTTTAATAAAGAATATTATTTTTGGGATATCGGGGCGCGCTCCTCAGCAGCAACAAAGGCGGATCTGGCAGCGGGCGATCGACCGTCACTAGGTCATTGGGGGCTTGCGATCCCATCGCTGCGATCGCATCTAGCAGTGCGAAGCTCGTGACGGCACAATATTAATACCAATTTTTTATGAGGCCCCGTAGAATCCGATCCCCCCTAGCCCCCCGCGTCCGGGGGGGACAAGAGTCCGATCTTTCGTCCCCGGACTATCAGGGAGATGCGAGGGGGATCGAGCCCACATTCCGCACTTCTTAACATCGTCAAAAATATGTTGACGATCAAACGTCATCCTAGGAATTTAATAGCCAACATATTCTCGATAATTAATGACTATTGAGAACAAACACATACTCCTTAATAAAAACTCATATTTCTACATATCAGCGTTCGGCTTGTAGACAAAGAATTACAGCCATTTCTTACCAAAAAATCCCCACTTAATGTTAAGACCTGCGGAATGTGGGATCGAGATATGTGCAACTTCACATTAAATTGGTATTAGAGAATACTAAATAATTATAAAAAATGCAAATGTCCTGACAAAGAATTAGCACAACATTTTTCTTTAAATAAAAAGATAATTAAATCTAGATTGTCTGATTTGGCAGAGTCGGATTTTCCTATCCATTTGACTAATACTGCTGTGAGTCAGGTGGAAGAAGTGACACAGAACCAGACAAGGGGATCAACTACTTATGATTCTAAGGGTAGAGAAAGGGTGAATACAGCCCCTTGACCGGGTTTACTACTGGCTGTAATGCTGCCTCCATGCGCTTCAATAATGCGTCTGGCAATCGCTAGACCCAGACCAACCCCATTCTTACTAGAGCGGCTCGTGGTGTAAAACTGTTCAAAAATGCGAGGTAAATCGGTTTCAGGAATGCCGCTTCCCTGGTCTCGAATTGAAATCAGAGCCTGTTGCTTGTTGCCAGAGGCAGCAATGAAAATACGAGCATTGGGGGTAGAGTACTTAATCGCATTGTCTAAGAGATTCAAAAAAGCCTGTAATAAGCGTTCCGAATCGCCCATAATCCGAAGGTCAGCAACATCAACTTCTACAGTCACGTTTTTAGCCTGCATACGAACTTCCATTGCTCTAATCGCACGGCTGATGACACTTTCTAAGGCAATGGCTTGGATTTCTAATAGCGTGACACCCGCTTCTAAGCGTCCTAAATCGAGCAAATCGTGAATCAAGCCCGAAAGCCGCTTCGTCTCCTCTTTGATGGTTTGAAAGAAGCGATCGCGCAACTCCGGCTCATCCACAGCGCCACGCTCCAGCGCATCAATGGTGACCTGAACATTGCTCACAGGGGTCCGCAGTTCATGGGAAACATTCGCTAGGAAGGCTCTGCGTTCGTTGTCCAATGATTTCAACCGTTCACTCATACGATTCAGTTCCGTTGCGAGTTGGTCTAGTTCATTGCTTTGACGAATCACGAGTTTGTCATCAAACTGTCCTCTACCCACACGAATCGCAAAGTTTCGCATCACCTCAATGGGTTTAGAGAGACTCCGGGCTAATCGATCGCTGACCAAGGTACAGAGAAGAATGGTAATGCCAAGGGCAGCTAAAATTGTCCAGATCACCCTTACAAACTGTTTCTGAAACTGTTCTAAAGTAATCGAGATGCGTAATATCCCCAACATCTGACCGTTGCGAGTCATCGGTTTGACAATATAGAGGCGATCGTCCGTTGATACAACCCCTTTAGCCATGCCCTGCACCGAATGACCGTTTAGTGCTTCTGAAATGCCAGGTATCGGCAGCCAATTGGTGATTTGTCGATCTGTTTGAGGGTCAGAGGTGGCTAGCAGCGAACCTTGGGCATCAAAGACACGGAGTGTGATATTGGCGGGTGCCCCATAGCGCCGGACAAGGATCTGCACCCGCTGCGTATCTTTTTCTTCGAGGGCATCTGCAACGCTCTCGCTCAGTGCTGTTGTCCAGTTTTCTAAATCTGTCTGACGAGACTGCATGAAAAAGGCATAAAACGTCCCTAGGATGTAACCAGACATAAGCGAGGTTCCTAAGACGATCAGGAGTAGATAGGTAAACAAGAGCTTCGTGTGGATTGAATTCCACCGAAAAGATGCTAACCATCTGCTCGTGAAGGAGTCTTGGGCAAAAAGTTTCATCCGCTCAAACATGGCTGGTATAAATGGTGTATCCGTTGCAAGCGCTCCTAACCTAGCGCCATTGGTCACGGATTGAGCCAACCGAGCTATCAAACTCTTGAAGGATGCCTTAACCGCTTTTAAGCAGATTCCGGATGATGGCGGCGCAGCAAAGCTTTAATCCGTGCGAGCAATTCCTGCGTATTGAAGGGTTTGGTCACATAATCATCTGCCCCTGCCTCTAAGCCCAACACTTTATCCATATCTTGGTCTTTAGCCGTTAGCATCAGTATAGGCACATTAGAAAAAGCCCGGATACGCCAACACACTTCCATCCCATCAACTTCTGGCATCATCAGATCGAGCAGAATGATATCGGGTACTTGCTTGTGGAATTGTTTGATCGCGCTGTGTCCATCAGGTGCTGTAGTGACCTCATAGCCTTCCTTTCTCAGTGAGTAAGCAAGGCTTTCACAGAGTGGGGCTTCGTCGTCTACCAACAAAAGATGGGGCATTAGTATAAATAGTTACATTTCACATTCAGAATCTCACAGACAGGATTTACCGACATCTACCTTGAGAGGTAAATCGTTTTGCTCCCGCTCAGGTTTTGCTGCTTACAAATACTAGGCAGCAAAACGATGGACAGTTACGAGCGGTTATACCAATTTAATGTGAAGTTGCACATATCTCGATCCCCCTCGCATCTCCCTGATAGTCGGGGGACAAAAGATCGGACTCTTGTCCCCCCCCGGACGCGGGGGGCTAGGGGAGATCGGATTCTACGGTGCCTCATAAAAAATTGGTATAAGATGCTTACTGTCATAAACCCGGCTGCTGCGAGAAATAACAGGTTTGTCCGCGAATAATCCGCGCAGAAACCCGGTTTCACGGGTACCGCTGCGTAAATCCTGAATACATATCCGCCCTGTGCCCACAACAGGTTAAAATATTTTTCAAATCCGTTAAAAATGGAAAATCAAAATAATGAATCGTCCTCAAAGCGTTACAGTTCTGGCCATCTTGCAGCTAATTAGCGGCGTATTCAGCCTCCTTGACGGCTTGTTCATCTTACTTTTTGCAGGCATTTTTGGCGGTCTCGGTGCGGCTTTCGGCGGGGCAAAATTTGGGGCTGTAATCGGCGGCTTCATTGGAATTTTTGCTGCGATCAGTTTTATTTTAGGCCTCCTCTCCTTACTCTTAGCTTGGGGTTTGTTTCAACTAAAAAAATGGGCTTGGACGGGAACGTTAATTGTCCACATCATCGCCACCCTCGCGCAAATTGCCAAAATGTTTGGCAGCGGCGGTACAGCAATCAATTTTTTAACTCTGGGTTTTGCAGTGGCTAGCATTTACTACCTGCTGCGGCCGGATGTTAAACAAGCATTTCTTGTCTGATTTCCTTTTAATTAACGGTACTGAATTCTCGGATCGAAAAAAGCATAGGAAATATCAACTGCCAGATTAATCAGTACAAAAGTCACAGACACAAAAATTACTCCTCCTTGGACAATTGGGTAATCCCGCGTCAGAATACCCGTATAAATCCAAGAACCAATTCCCGGCCACGAGAAAATCGTTTCAGTCAAAATAGCGCCGCTTAAAAGAGTGCCGAACTGCAAACCGATAGTTGTGACGATCGGCAAAAACGCATTTTTTAGAGCGTGTTTCAAAATCACCCAATATTCCGGCAATCCCTTAGCCCTCGCAGTGCGGATGTAATCTTGAGAAAGCACTTCCAGCATCGCAGAACGAGTGATGCGAGCGATAATAGCCAGGGGAATAGTTCCTAAAGTCAAAGCTGGTAGGATTAAATGGGCGATCGCATCCCGCAAAGCCGCCAAATCCCACCTCAGCAAAGAATCCAAAACATAAACACCCGTAATCGACTTAAAACCAAACCCCAAATCTACACTAATCCGCCCGCTAGGAGGCAGCCATTTCAAATAAACAGCAAACAAATAAATCAACATCAATCCCAACCAATACACTGGCAAAGATACGCCAATTAACGAACCGCTCATCGCGAGATTATCCAGCCAGCTATTTTTCCGAACAGCAGCCAAAATCCCCGCCGGAATTCCGATAATAAGTGCCACCAACATCGCCACCACAGACAGTTCAAGAGTAGCAGGCCAGCGACTTCTAATTTCATCAATTATCGGAATACCGCTAATAATGCTATTTCCTAAATCAAAGCGCAGCAAACTCCATAAAAAAGCCAAATATTGCAAAGGCAAAGGCTGATTCAAACCTAATCTCGCTCTCAATATTTCCACCTGTTCGGGAGTTCCCCGTTCTCCCAAAAGCACTGTAGCTGGGTCTCCCGGGATCAAATGCAAAAATATAAATACTAGCAGAGTGATTCCGAAAAGGACTGGCAATAGTCCCAGCAAACGTTTAACAATATATTGAAACATCAGTTGATCTCATTCACCTTGCAAATTTGCCAAAATCCGATCGACCGTTTCTTCTACCGTTAGATTGGTTGAATCCAGCCAGTAGCCAAGGCGAGGAGTTTCGGTACGGAGAATGCGATCGAATGCATAAACCATTGTTTCGTTGGCATATCCGGTTTTCGTTCTTGCTGCATCCCGTGCAGCTACAACTTCTGCCTTCGGACACAGAACGATCGCAGACAACGGCACATCGTGGAAAGTGGCAAGTACCTCAGCCAGTGCCGAACCAATGATGATGTCTTGATAAACCACCGTAAAACCAGCCTGGAGATAGTGTCGCGCTGCCATTGCTGCCAGGTGATACCGCAATTGAAGCTGCTGATATGCCTCTGCTGACAAATTTAACGCCATTTCCGCCTGTCCGTTCACAATCATGCGACGAAAGATATCGCCGCGAAGGTGGACACTTTTGGGCAACCGTTCGGCAAGTGATTGGGCCACACTTGATTTTCCGGCAGCCATGTTCCCGGTAATCAAAATAATTTGTGGCTGATGATTTGCAGGTTGCTGATTGCTCTCCATACTGTTTGTTAAGGTAAATTCATGTAAAGTATGATAACCCTGGAGAGGTGTCTAGATCTAAACTCTCAATTTTTGCTTATTTCCTCAAAAGACTTCGACCCCAAAGGACTCGGAATCCAACCTTGAATATTCTTGCGTTTCCCTAAAAGCGGCTGCGAATGTACGATCGGCAAACGCACAGCTTTCATGCAAAATCTCGCTAACTTTCTCATTAGATTTGAGATTGGAGATTTGAGAACAAGAATATGAATATAAAAGTAAATTTATATAAAGTATGAGGAACTAAAGAGAAGATGTTTCGATCGACAGTGACATACTTACGCACATACTTACGCAGACATAGGCTGTTGTAAAATTGATTTTATTTGGGCTGAATCTTGCAGGCGATCGCACTAGCACTAGATAAAAACGAGCGATCGCACTTTTAACTGCAATCGAGGCATTGTATTACATAAATTAATTTGTGAGGTGTATTATGCCTTCCTCAACAATATCAGCACGCGCGATCGCAGATGCCGTTGCAGGTACAATCCCTGAAACCACACTGACTATTGGAAAACTAGCGCCTAACTTTGAATGGCTCAAACAATTCGGCACACCCAACTACGATACATTCAGGAGCACAGCACTTGACAGTGCAGGCAATCTCTATCTGACAGGAGACACCTATCTC
Organism: Microcoleus sp. TY_ISSM_2_bin.22; assembly: GCA_025937335.1. Lineage (GTDB taxonomy): Bacteria > Cyanobacteriota > Cyanobacteriia > Cyanobacteriales > Microcoleaceae > Microcoleus. The sequence continues at coordinate 2,286 of JAICRN010000093.1, read as the reverse complement.
CCGTTGAGCGGCACCAATCCAAGTACAAATGCCTGGGTAACCAAATATGACAGCAGTGGCAGTCAGTCGTGGCTCAAGCAGTTAGGGAATAACTTGGCGACAGAAATGACAGTGAATAGTGCCGGCAATCTCTACCTGACAGGAAGCACTGCTGCCGCTTCACCGGTGAAGATTTTTAATGATTCCGACTCTTGGATAGCTAATTATGACAGCACCGGCGGCCAGTTGTGGCTCAAGCAGTTCGTCTTCGGAAACTCTAATGACTATCCCTCAGGCATAGGAGTGGATAGTGCAGGCAATGTTTACCTGACAGGAACAAGTGGCTATACAACTTCAGGTGCAGGTGGAGGCCCCAAAAATGCCTGGGTAGCCAAGTATGACGACAGCGGCAACCAGTTGTGGTTGAAGGGTGTCAGTGCTGGCGGCGCCACCGACAACTCCTATGGCATAAAGGTAGACAGCAGTGGCAATGTCTATCTGACGGGCACATACTCTAGCTTTATAGGGACTTATCCATCGGTTGGTGGCACCTGGGCCGCCAAGTATGACAGCAATGGCAACCAATTGTGGTTGAAGCAAGTCGAGACTGCTACATCTGCCTACCCCTCAGACTTAGCACTCGATAGTGCTGGCAATCTCTACCTGACGGGAACAACCAACGGCTCTTTGGGAGGCCCAAATGCAGACATTGGAGATATTTGGGCAACTAAGTACGACAGCAATGGCAATCAGTTGTGGCTCAAGCAATTCGGGAGTCCTGAATATGATTTCCGCCCAAACTTAGCACTTGATAGCGCTGGCAATCTCTACCTGACGGGAGAAACCAACGGCTCTTTGGGAGGCCCCAATGCAGGCAGTGAAGATATTTGGGCAACTAAATACGACAGCAATGGCAATCAGTTGTGGCTGAAGCAATTTGGGACTGCAAAATCTGACTCCCCCTCAGACTTAGCAGTGGATAGCGCTGGTAATGTCTACCTGACGGGAGAAACCAAAGGCGCTTTGGGAGGCACCAATGCAGGCAGTGAAGATATTTGGGCGACTAAGTACGACAGCAATGGCAACCAGTTGTGGCTCAAGCTATTCGGGACTGCTAGCGATGACTCTCCCTCAGAGTTAGCAGTCGATAGCGCTGGCAATCTTTACCTGACGGGAGAAACCAACGGCGCTTTGGGAGGTCCCAATGCAGGCGATCGAGATATTTGGGTTGCTAAACTCGGTACGATCGCACAGGTAGTCACACCAACGCCGACACCTACGGTCACACCAACTCCTACGGCAACACCAACGCCATCTGTCACACCGACACCAACGCAGAACTCTTCTCTAATTATCGGTACTGATGGCGACGATATGCTTGGAGGCGATCGCAGCAACGATACCATTAGCGGTAAACAGGGAAACGATACCCTCAGCGGTCTTGATGGCAATGATGGGATGCACGGTCATCAAGGAAATGATTTTCTCGAAGGTAGCAACGGGGATGATACGCTTTACGGTGGCAAGGGAAATGATACTTTGCTTGCGGGTAACGGTGAGGATGTTTTATTTGGCGATCGCGCTTCTGACAGTCTCATTGGCGGTGAAGGGAATGATACTCTCTACGGCGGCAAGGGAGATGATACCCTATTTGGCAGCTTGGGAAATGATTGTTTGATTGGAGGTTTGGGGAGCGATCGATGCCTCTTAGGACTTGATGCTGGAACGGATACTATTTTTGACTTTGAAGACGACAAAGATTTGCTGACACTTGCCAGCGGTATCACCTTCTCTCAATTAGCAATTACTCAAAGTAACAGTGCAACTTTAATCCGGTTTGTGCCAACCGGGGCAATCTTGGCATCTCTAAGCGGGATATCGGCGAGTCAAATTAATGCTGCCGACTTCACTTTCATCTAAAACGTGACTTACGCATAAACTCTATCTGTAGGGTACATCTCGCTCTAACTTCTCAATTTTTGCTCACTTCCTCAAAAGACTCCGACCCTAAAGGACTCGGAATCCAACCTTGAATATTCTTGCGTTTCCCTAAAAGCGGCTGCGAATGTACGATGGGCAAACGCACAGCTTCCTCGTGCAAAATCTCGCTAACTTCCGCATAAATTTTCGCCCTAGCTGCTTTATCCCCACTCGCCCTCCCCCGATCCAAAAGTTCCAAAACTTTCGGATTTTTCCAATTTCCTAAATCCGCCGTCGAACCCGGCCCGAAGTGAGGATAATAAAAATTGTCCGGGTCGCCGTAATCTCCCGTCCAACCCATCATAAAAGCTTGAAATCCAGGAGGTT
>JAICRN010000229.1 GCA_025937335.1 Microcoleus sp. TY_ISSM_2_bin.22 | reverse complement strand
ATTATCGCCCCAGCTACCGCAACCGAGGGTAAGGGAGGGATCGAGGCGGAAATTGTACAAATCGCCGATCGCACCTTGAGAAGAAGGCGTATTAATCAGCACCCGCGAAGTCTCTAGTTTGCTTTCAAAATAACGAATGTGTTCCTGATTGTGGGGGGCCGTGTAAAGTACAGAAGTATGTCCGTGCCCGCCAAAAATTATCAGCGCTTCAGCTTTGTCTACTGCTTCAGTAAAGTCCTTGGCGCGGTACATGGCGAGAATGGGCGAAAGTTTTTCACAAGCAAAGGGTTCTTCTTTACCGACCCCATCCACTTCTCCAATTAAAACCCTGATGTTTGAGGGCACTGTAAAACCAGCAATCTGCGCCACCTTTTGCACCGATTGTCCGACAATTTCGGCATTCAATCGCCCATCAATTAAGATTACCTGCCGCACTTTTTCCCGTTCTTGTGCATTGAGGAAATAAGCACCGCGCTTGATAAATTCCAGTTGCACGGCATCGTACACCTCATCCACAACAACTACCGATTGTTCCGAAGCACAAATTGTGCCGTTGTCGAAAGTTTTGCTGAGCAAAATTGAGCTGACAGCCATTTGGATGTGGGCGGTTTCATCGATGATGGCGGGAGTATTTCCCGCGCCGACACCGAGAGACGGATGTCCTGAAGAGTAGGCCGCTTTTACCATTCCCGGGCCGCCAGTTGCCAAAATTAGTTTGATGTCGGGGTGCTGCATCAAAGCTTGGGAAAGCGGCACAGTGGGCTCGTCAATCCACCCAATAATATCCGGTGGTGCTCCTGCCGCTACAGCAGCATCCAGGATGATTTTTGCCGCCGCAGCCGTGCAGGATTTGGCGCGGGGATGGGGCGAAAATATAATGCCATTTCTCGTCTTGAGTACGATTAAAGATTTAAAGATGGTGGTGGAAGTCGGGTTAGTTACAGGAACGATTCCCGCCAGCACTCCCACGGGTTCGGCAATGCGTTCGTAGCCAAAATGCCGATCGGACTCGATGATACCGCAAGTCTTGTCGTTTTTGTATTTGTTGTAAATCATTTCCGAGGCAAAATGATTTTTGATTGCCTTATCTTCGATGACTCCCATTCCCGATTCTTTGACTGCTGCTTTGGCTAAGGGAATGCGGGCGGCATTAGCGGCTAAAGCTGCTTGCTTGAATATGCGATCGACTTGTTCTTGAGTATAGGTAGCAAATTCAGCTTGGGCTGCTTTCACTTTTTGAATTAGCACTTCTAATTCATCTACATTGGTAACTTTCATGTTATTTTTCCTGATGTTTATTTAGGGAAAATTATTGCTTCAATCTTTGATTGGTAGGGAACCCGCAGAGCGACGCCGATAATTTCAAGATTGTTGGTGACTTGCGAACGCGGTCTTTTAATTATTATATACCGCTAGCTCCTATCGCATTTACCCCGCGACTGCGAAAATTATCAACTGTTTGTTGCACGAGTTCCGGTGAAGCTGGAGGTGTATCTTTGAGTTCGTAATCCAGTTTTAATTGTTCCCATTTGTATTCTCCCATTTTATGAAAGGGTAATACTTCGACTTTTTCCACATTGTTCAAAGTGGCAATAAAATCCGCTAGTTTTTCTACGTTTTCGATGTCATCTGTGAGGTGAGGAACTAGAACGAAGCGAATCCACGTCGGTTTGCCAATTTCGCTGAGATATTTGGCCATTGCTAAAGTAGGCTCGATGGAAACGTTGGTAACTTTGTAATACAGATCGGGAATGTAGGATTTGATGTCCAATAAAACCAGATCGGTCATTTCCAGGACCGGTTTAGCAACTTCTAAAACACAGAAGCCTGATGTGTCTAGGGCTGTATGCAACCCCATTTGATGGCAGCGGATAAAGATTTCTCTGACAAAATCCGGCTGCATCAACGGTTCGCCGCCGCTGACGGTCACGCCTCCTTTCCGCAGGTAGGATTTACATTTTGTAATTTGATCGATTAAATAATCAACGGTTACTTCTTTACCATCGTGGGAATTGCGGCAGTCGGGATTGTGACAGTAAAGACAGCGTAAAGGACAGCCTTGGGTGAAGACGATAAACCGGATTCCGGGGCCGTCTACGGTACCAAAGGTTTCGATTGAATGAATGCGACCCATTCCAGACATTTAATTTGCTGTTTGTTGGTGAGAATTTTGAGAGTAGGGATGAGGAGGAGGGCGGGGTTAACAATAGCCGGAAAACTTTCAGATCTCTCGTTTAGAGCATCGGATCGCTCTCCCTGGCATCTCCCTTAAGAAGGGGGATTTTCCGAGTTTCCGGTTCTCCCTTTCTTAAGGCTAGGGGGGATTGAGGTTAATCATTTAACAGCTTCTTCATTCCCCCTCTGTTCGGATGAAAGTTTGACTCTTGAGCGGTTTCAACCGCCGAGTTTTTTCTGCTGGGATTTAGACACGTTCGTGGAAAGTCCGTTTAATCACATCTAATTGCTGTTCGCGGGTAAGTTTGATGAAATTAACCGCATAACCGGAGACGCGAATTGTTAGCTGGGGATAGTTTTCCGGATGTTCCATCGCATCTAGTAATGTTTGCCGATCGAGCGCGTTAACATTGATGTGATGGCCGCCATCGTGGAAGTAACCGTCTAGGAGACCAACTAGGTTGTTAGTCCGATCGCTCTCCATTCTGCCCAAGGCCTGCGGTAGAATCGAAAAAGTATTCGATATGCCATCTTGACAATCGCTGTAAGGCAGTTTCGCTACAGAAGATAAGGATGCGATCGCCCCACAGGAATCTCGACCGTGCATCGGGTTAGCACCGGGAGCAAAGGGTTCGCCGGCTTTACGTCCGTCGGGAGTGCTACCAGTTTTTTTGCCGTACACTACGTTAGAGGTAATCGTGAGTACCGATTGAGTCGCTACAGCGCCGCGGTAGGTTTTGTGCTGGCGAATTTCGTTCATGAAGCTTTGCACGAGTTCGACGGCCAGAGTATCTACGCGATCGTCATTATTGCCGTATTTGGGATATTCTCCTTCGATCGAGTAATCTACGGCCAAACCTTCCTCGTTGCGAATCACCTTAACTTTCGCGTGTTTAATCGCCGAGAGCGAGTCCGCCACCACGGACAATCCGGCAATTCCGCAGGCCATTGTCCGGTAAACATCGCGATCGTGCAGTGCCATTTCCAGCCGTTCGTAGCAGTATTTGTCGTGCATGTAGTGAATGACATTCAGCGTATTGATATACGTTTTTGCCAACCACGCCATCATTTCTTGGAACCGCGCTCTTACCTCGTCATAATCGAGATATTCGGTAGTAATCGGTGGGAACTGCGGCGCGATTTGGTCGCCGGACTTCTCATCTTTACCGCCGTTAATCGCATAGAGCAAAGTCTTAGCCAAGTTAACTCGCGCGCCGAAAAACTGCATTTGCTTGCCAATTCGCATCGCGGAGACACAACAGGCGATCGCGTAATCATCGCCGTATTGAGGGCGCATCAAATCGTCGTTTTCGTACTGAATCGAACTCGTCTCGCTGGATACCTTGGCACAGAATTCTTTGAAGTTGTCCGGCAAGTTTTCCGACCACAACACGGTGAGATTTGGTTCGGGTGCAGTACCGAGGTTTGACAGGGTGTGCAAGAATCGGAAACTGTTACGAGTTACCAATATTCTACCGTCATTGCTGATACCCCCGATCGCCTCTGTTACCCAAGTTGGATCGCCAGAAAACAGATCGTTATAGTCGGGAGTTCGCAAAAACCGCACCATGCGGAGTTTCATCACAAAATGGTCGATCAGTTCTTGCAATTCCACTTCGGAACTCGCGCCACTTTGCAAATCGCGCTCGAAATAAATGTCTAAAAACGTCGATACGCGGCCGAGAGACATCGCTGCCCCGTTTTGTTCTTTCACTGCTCCCAAGTAGGCAAAATACAGCCACTGGACAGCTTCTCGCGCGTTTGCCGCCGGACGGCCAATATCAAAGCCGTAGCTAGCAGCCATTTCTTTTAACTCAAACAATGCCCGAATTTGCTCGGATAACTCTTCGCGCAAGCGAATTGTTGCCTCGTCCATCGCGTCTAGTTCGAGCGATTCTTGCTGTGTTTTTTTATCCTCAATCAGGCGATCGACACCGTACAAAGCCACGCGCCGGTAGTCACCGATAATCCGCCCGCGTCCGTAGGCATCGGGCAAACCTGTGATGATACCAGAACGTCTCGCCAGACGCATCGAGCGCGTGTAAGCATCGAATACGCCATCGTTATGAGTTTTGCGATATTTCGTAAATATTTCTTCAGTTTGCGGGTCGAGCTGATAGCCGTAAGCTTCTAAACCTGCCTTGACCACGCGAATCCCGCCAAACGGCATAATCGCGCGTTTCAAAGGTCGATCGGTTTGCAAACCTACTATTTGTTCTAAGTCGCGATCGATGTATCCTGCTGCATGAGCGGTGATAGATGTGGGAACTTTTGTATCAACATCCAATACACCTTTTTCGCGCTCTTGCTTCATTAATTCCAGAACTTTTTGCCAAAGCTGCTGGGTTTTTTCGGTTGGTGCTGCGAGAAATTCTGCATTCCCTTCGTAGGGGGTGTAATTTTTTTGAATGAAGTCTCTGACGTTGACTTCCTTTGTCCATTTGCCTTCAGTAAAGCCGTGCCATTGTACTAACATAGCTTGCTTTCACCTCAATCTTTTGTTAGCGGTCGATTTTTTCTTCTGGGACCGCTATATCTACTATATATTTAATCTCAATATTTTAAATAGCCTGTTTGCTCTTTGTTACAAAACTTGACTTGCTAATTCGGTGGGAAGAATTAAAATAAATAGTATGCAGAACAACCTCTGGGATGTTTGAGGAAGCTCTGACAAAATGGGATTCCGAACTAACACTTTGACAACGGAAATGTTGTTTAAGGGCGGGTCGGTCGGAAACCCGCAATGAGATTTTTGGTCGCGAACCGCGAAGACCAGAAGAAGAGGAAGAAAAAGCAGAAAAATAGCAGAAGAATAGCAGAAAAATAGTTCGGATTGGATGCGGGAATTGTTATCGAAAGCAGAGCAATATTAATTGCTGATTAATTGAAGTAGGGTATTATGCAGATAAATTCAAGAAATCAAAGCACTGCGAGCGATCCGGCTCACGATATTTGGAAAGAACAGCGTCATCCGCTCGATCGGATTTTTCGGCCTCAGTCCGTAGCTGTAATCGGCGCAACAGAGAGAGAAGGAAGCGTCGGACGTACTCTCCTGTGGAACTTGATTCGGAATCCGTTTGGCGGAACAGTTTTTCCAGTGAATCCGCAGCGCCGCAGCGTCTTGGGGCTCAAGTCTTATCCTGACATTGCTAGCGTCCCGGAAAGAGTGGATCTGGCGGTGATTGCTACGCCTGCTGCTGGGGTGCCGCAAGTGATCCGCGAATGTATCGCTGCTGGGGTGAAAGGAGCAATTATTGTTTCTGCTGGGTTTAAAGAGATTGGTGCGGCTGGGGAGGCTTTAGAACAGCAAGTGATGGCCCAAGCGCGTCTGGGCGGAATGCGGATTATCGGCCCAAATTGCCTCGGCGTGATGAATCCCGTGCTCGGGCTCAATGCTACTTTTGCAAGTACGATCGCCCGTCCGGGTAATGTCGCCTTCATCAGTCAAAGCGGCGCCCTCTGTACTTCGATCCTAGACTGGAGTTTGGGAGAAAATGTCGGTTTTAGCGCTTTTGTGTCGATCGGCTCTATGCTCGATGTCGGTTGGGGCGATCTGATCGAGTATTTCGGGGACGATCCCCACACTCACAGTATCGTTTTGTACATGGAATCTATGGGTGATGCTCGATCGTTTTTGTCCGCCGCCCGCCCAGTGGCGATCGACAAACCGATCATCATTCTCAAGGTAGGACGTACCGCCGCCGCCGCGCAAGCCGCCGCTTCCCATACGGGAGCTTTGACCGGCAGCGATGACGTGCTTAACGCTGCTTTCCGCCGCTGTGGCGCGCTGCGGGTACATACGATTTCCGATTTGTTCGACATGGCAGAAATTCTGGCCAAGCAACCGCGACCGCAGGGCAACCGCCTGTCGATCGTCACCAATGCGGGAGGCCCGGGGGCGATCGCCACTGATGCCTTAATTAGCGACGGCGGTGCCCTGGCAGATTTGGCACCGGAGACGGTGCAGCAGCTTGATGAGTTTTTGCCCCCTCAGTGGAGTCATCACAACCCGATCGATATTTTGGGCGATGCTAGTAGCGATCGTTACGCCAAAACTCTAGAAGTGGTCGCTCCCGATCCCAATAGTGACGGATTGCTGGTCATCCTGACGCCACAAGCGATGACAAATCCGACGCAAACCGCAGAAAAACTCAAGTCTTACAGCAAACTCGGCAAGCCCTTATTAGCAAGCTGGATGGGCGGCGTGGAAGTGTCAGCGGGAACGCAAATTCTCAATCAGGCAAATATTCCGACTTTCCCTTATCCCGATACCGCCGTCAGGTTATTCAACTATATGTGGCGGTACACGTACAACCTGCGCGCTATCTACGAAACGCCATCTCTCCCGGCTGATTGCGAAATCGAGACTTCCGGGTGTGCGACTGCTGCGAAGATTTTGACTGCCGCCCGCCAAAACAATCGCACTCTATTAACCGAGTACGAATCAAAACAGTTACTGGCTGCTTACGGCATTCCCACCGTAGCGACAGAAATTGCAGCGAGTGCGGCCGAAGCTGTGGAAATTGCCGATCGCCTCGGTTATCCAGCGGTGCTAAAACTCCATTCTGAGACGATTACTCACAAAACCGATGTGGGGGGCGTAAAACTAAATTTAGGCGATGCTAACGCTGTAATTAGTGCCTTTGAGGCGATCGCCCAGCGGGTACGGGCGATCGATCCTGCAGCGTTTCTCGGCGTAACCGTGCAGCCGATGGTGAATTTGGAAGGCTACGAACTAATTTTGGGTAGCAGTATCGACCCACAATTCGGGCCGGTGATGCTGTTTGGTTCCGGCGGACAATTAGTGGAAGTCTTTCAAGATCGATCGCTCGCACTTCCGCCTTTAAATACCACCCTAGCGCGGCGGATGATGGAGCAAACGCGCATCTATAAAGCTTTGCAAGGAGTGCGCGGTCGATCGGCAATTGACATGGAAAAACTCGAACAGTTATTAGTTCGTTTCAGTCAACTGATTGTAGAGCAACCTCAAATTTCCGAGATTGATATTAATCCGCTGTTGGTTTCTCCTGAAGGTGCGATCGCTCTTGATGCCCGCGTTGTTCTCCAGACAACAGAAAACGCCATTTCACCCGCGATTCGCCCCTATCCTACGCAATACGTTCAAACCTGGTCAACTAACGGCGATCGTCCCATCACCATCCGTCCGATTCGTCCAGAAGATGAGCCGCTGATGGTGCTGTTCCACCAAGAACTTTCGGAAGAGAGCGTGTATTTGCGCTACGCTCACATGGTAAAGTTAAAGCACCGCATCGCTCACGAACGTTTGACCCGGATTTGTTTTATTGACTACGATCGGGAAATGCTCTTAGTAGCCGATCGTCAAGACCCGGAAACCTCAGAACACCGGATTTTGGCAGTAGGGCGTCTGAGCAAACTCCACGGCACAAACGAAGCCGAATTTGCGCTGATCGTCAGCGATAGCTATCAGCATCGCGGTTTGGGAACGGCATTATTGAGGCGGCTGCTGCAAATTGGTCAGGAAGAGAAATTAGAGGCGATCGTCGGCTACATTCTGACTAGCAACTACAAGATGCACAGCCTCTGTAAAAAACTAGGATTTGAAGTCCAACCAGACCGAGGCGAAGGAATGTTGAAAGCTGTTTTTGTTTGCTAATAGCAAGTTTGGTTAAATAATTCTCATTTATCACAACATTAGTCCTCACTACAAACTTTATCGGTTTGTAGTGAGGACTGTAGTCCTCAAACTAAGATGCTACTAAGCCGCAGCCAAATTTGCTGCTGCGAACTCCCAGTTAGCCAAATTATCCAAGAAATTAGTAATGTAGTCGGGACGGCGGTTTTGGAAATCCAAATAATAAGCGTGTTCCCACACATCCACAGTCAGCAACGGAGTTTGACCGTGTGCTACCGGGGTGTCAGCGTTAGCAGTTTTGGTAACTTTCAAAGTACCGTTGTCTAAAACTAGCCAAGCCCAGCCACTACCGAACTGAGTTGTCGCAGCAGTCTTGAATTCT
>JAICRN010000154.1 GCA_025937335.1 Microcoleus sp. TY_ISSM_2_bin.22 | reverse complement strand
ATTAGCTTACCAATGCAAGTTTTTACTGTGCGAGACCGTCCTGATTCTGTTCCTGTTGCCTGTTTGATAAAAAAAAACCAACCTCCGGCCCGACTACTTCTAGCCATTGCTCTCGAATATGCTTTTCGATTGTTTCCAGACTTGATAATTCTGAGACCGGAGTATTTTTGTACATAATCTCGGCAATCTCAGCAGCACAAGCTTTTAAACGCTCCTTCTGTTCAGGGGTCTCCGGCCACTCCTCCTACAAATGCAGTTCACGCTTGTGTTGACGCTCTACCTATTATCCTCTCTGGATAGCAATTTTTTTTACAAAACCGGGATGATCCCGATCGGATATCAGCATCAACAAGACGGCGATGGAGGAAACGGCAATACCGTTTCCCTACCCCAAAACAATCATTCCCCCCAGTTTAAGGATCTAACCATCGCCAGATTAATCGTAGGGAAACGGCATTGCCGTTTCCTGATTTCTGGCTACGCTTACAAATTGCAACTCATATCCCCAGATAATTGACTGAAACGCGCATTTTCCCGGTAGTCAACCGGACAGTCAATCACGCAAGGAACATCTTGAGCAAGGGCTTCTTTGAGGATGGGAATTAAATCAGTTGTAGATTCAACTCGATAGCCTTTTAAACCCATACTTTCGGCAAATTTTACAAAGTCGGGATTGCCAAACTTGATGAAATCTGAATGACCGAAATAATCTTCCTGCTTCCATTCAATTAAGCCGTAACCGCCATCATTAAATATGAGAGTAACAAAATTAGTACCGACGCGCAAAGCAGTTTCTAACTCTTGACAATTCATCATAAAGCCGCCGTCTCCGGTGGCTGCGACTACTTTGCGATCGGGATAAACGAGTTTTGCTGCCACCGCACCGGGAATCGCAATTCCCATCGCCGCAAATCCGTTGGAAATTAAACAGGTATTTGGGCGATCGCAGTGATAGTGCCGCGCGATCCACATTTTGTGAGCTCCCACATCAGATATGACAATATCTTCCGGGCCCATTACTTGCCGCAAATCGTAAATAATTTTTTGCGGCTTGATCGGGAAACCGTCGTCGGCTGCATATTGTTCGTACCCAGCGCGAATATCCGCCCGCAATTGCTTAGCAAAAGGATCTGTTTTCTCCATGCGATCTGCACGCTGCAAAATTTCATTGAGCGAATCAGAAATATCCCCCACAACTTCTACAAGAGGAATATAGCTGCTGTCAATTTCTGCTGGCAGAGATCCCACGTGAATAATCGGAATTTTGCCCTCTGGATTCCACTTTTTCGGGGAATATTCAATCAAATCATAGCCAACAGCAATCACTAAATCCGTTTCTTCAAAAGCACAGCTAATGTAATCCCGTTTTTGCAATCCCGTCGTCCAAAGTGCCAAAGGATGAGTGTAAGGAATCACACCTTTGCCCATAAAAGTATTAGCTACAGGGATATTTAATCGAGTCGCAAATTCTGTCAAAGCATCGCTGGCGTTAGCCCGAATCGTGCCATTTCCTACTAGAAGTAAAGGACTTTTTGCCTTGGAAATTGCCACAGCCGCTTTATTCAGACTTTGGTAAGCGCCAAAAGTTTTTTCGCGGTTGTCTTTGCCGAGCGGATTTCCTTCAACAGCCATTGCTGCGATGTTTTCAGGCAAGTCAATGTGAACTGCACCGGGCTTTTCACTTTGAGCTACTTTAAAGGCTTTGCGGACAATTTCTGGCGTCGTACTTGGTCTGACAATTTGAGCGTTCCACTTAGTAACTGGCGCAAACATGGCGACCAAATCTAAATATTGGTGCGATTCTATGTGCATTCTGTCGGTGCCGACTTGTCCGGTAATTGCTATTAAAGGAGCGCCGTCTAAGTTGGCGTCAGCAACTCCTGTCATTAAGTTAGTTGCGCCGGGGCCCAAGGTGGACAAGCAAACGCCGGCTTTGCCGGTGAGACGGCCGTAAACGTCGGCCATGAAAGCTGCGCCTTGTTCGTGGCGAGTAGTAATAAATTTAATTGAAGAGTTTCTCAGGGCTTCTAGAACTTCTAAATTTTCTTCTCCGGGAAGTCCGAAGACGTATTCTACGCCTTCATTTTCTAAACATTTGACCAAAAGTTGAGCAGTGTTCATTTCCGTTTTTTCCTCGGTAAGTGGGTATTTTTTGTCTTCGTCAACTTCTCGTAAAAATACTAATTTTTAATTTATAACCGCCGACAAACGCGGATAAATTTAGAGTTTTGCCAGAAGTTGACTGAGTGCGCGCTTATTTTACCCACACTGTTTTAATGTTAACAAATTCGTGAATTCCTTGGATGCTCAATTCGCGTCCGTAACCGGAGCGTTTGATGCCGCCGAAGGGCAATCTCGGGTCGGATTTTACTAAACCGTTGATGAATACCGCGCCGGCCTCTAGTTCGGAAATAAAGCGATCGCTCTCTGAGTTTACTGTCGTCCAAGCTGCCGCACCCAAGCCAAAAGATGTGCTGTTTGCGAGGGCGATCGCCTCATCGATGCCTGCAACTCGGAATACTAAAGCTACCGGGCCGAAAAACTCTTCTTGACGCGCCGCAGCATCCGGAGGAATGTCTGCCAGAATAGTTGGCAAGTAGAAATTGCCTGCTTTCTCAGACAGTGGGCGGCCGCCTGTTAGAAGTTTTGCTCCCGATTGGATGCAAGCTTGCACTTGATTGTCCAAGTCTTTGAGAATTGTGGGGGTAGCCAAAGGGCCGATATCGGTTTCGGGCAACATCGGATCGCCTACTTTTAATAACTTGAATTTTTCGACAAATCCTGTGATAAATTCGTCGGCGATTTCTTCAGCTAAAATAAAGCGTTTTGCGCCTATGCAAGATTGACCGTTATTGAGTATGCGGGATGTGACGGCCGTTGATAAAGCTGCTGCTATATCGGCGCTTGACATCACAATAAATGGGTCGCTTCCTCCCAATTCCAGCACTACTTTTTTCAAATTTTTGCCCGCATTTGCTGCCAAACTTTCACCCGCTGCTTCGCTACCGGTGAGAGTTGCTGCTTTGATGCGATCGTCCGCAACGATATCGGCTACTTTGTCCGAACCCACTAACAAAGTTTGAAAAACTCCTTCGGGAAAGCCAGCTTGCGCGAAAATTTCTTCGATTTTCAAAGCGCACTGAGGCACGTTGGAAGCGTGTTTGAGCAAGCCCACATTGCCTGCCATCAGCGCCGGCGCCGCAAACCGAAAAACTTGCCAAAATGGGAAATTCCACGGCATGACGGCTAAAATAGCGCCCAGCGGTTGGTAGCGGACAAAGCTGCTGCTAGCGTCGGTGGCTGCCGGTACGTCTGCCATAAATTGAGCGGCATTTTTGGCGTAATAGCGGCAAACTAAGGCGCATTTTTCCACTTCGCCGATCGCAGATTTGAGCGTTTTGCCCATTTCCAGGGTCATCATTTCAGCGTAAATTTCGCGATCGCACTCCAATATCTCCGCAGCTTTCTGCATCCACAGAGCTCTCTGTTCAAACGGCAGTTGGCGGTATTTCTTAAAAGCTTGCTGTGCTAATTCCAGCTTAGCTTCTATTACCTCATCCGTTATCGGATCGAAAGTTTTAAGCGTTTCTCCCGTTGCTGGGTTGATAGTAGCAATAGCCATTGTTTCATCTCCTGTGTGAAAAACACAAAACTCCCTTCTAGTATTCAAGCTAGCTCGGGAGTTATATCAAGGTCTTACAAAATGGGAATTTGCCAGCCACGTTTTCAGGTCTTGCCAATTTGCAAGTGTCGGATTTGTTTAAATCTCTGTACTTTTAATTATAGTTCAGAATCTCGATCGCAAATCTTAAGAAAATTTATCTCTGTGCGAGTCCCATACATCCGGGCGATCGCAAACCGATCGACAATCTGACTTACGCAACAATTATAGGGATAGGGGCAACCGCGGGGAGATTGTCCCTACCAAGGAGGGACAGGAATATTCTTATTTTTAAGGGGAATGCGAGGGGATCGGGATTTCGATACAAAATTAAAAATTAAAACAGACATCTTGCAGCATTCTCAAGGTAAGGTGCGCCGTGCGCACCTTACTAATTAGATTCAGCCCTCACCTACATCAAATAGATTGTTCCTGAATGTAATCCTGCACGTAAGACTGATAGTAATACCTGCTGCCTTTATCGTTATTCGCCACCATTCCCAACAGCGGAATCCCCGCCATTTTCAAATCTTCAAAAGCCAACAACAGCGCCTCCCGCTCAGTTTGATTCAGCCCCACTACCAGCATCAATCCGTTAGTGTGAGCCGCCAACAAATTCGCATCCGCCAAACCCAAACGCGGCGCAGTATCGTAAATAACTAAGTCAAAATGACTTGACAAAGCTGCCATTAAATGCTGCATTTTTTTAGAAGAAAGCACCTTTGTGGGATCGAGAGGAACCGGGCCGGAAGTTAACACAAACAAATTTTCATCGCGGGGCGATCGCAAAATCAACTTTTCCACATCCACATCATCCGCGATCGCATTGTGCAAGCCTTGCCAATTCGGTAAACCAAGCATTTCGTGCACCTGCGGCCGCCGCAAATCCGCATCCACCAACAGCACTTGCTGGCCCATTGCAGCCGCTGCCCGCGCCAGATTTACTGCCACAGTAGACTTGCCGTCAGCTACTTGACAAGAAGTAATTACGCAAGAATTGATCGGAGTATCAACGTTTAACAACCGAATATTAGCATTGAGCGATCGAAAAGCTTCTTGAAAAGCATCTGTAGGCACCGGCGAACTTGCCACATCCACCGGACTTGTCTCAGCAGGAGGAAGTCTCAAAATTTTATCGCTAGCAGGAATCACCCCCAACAAAGGCAGCCGAATCGAATGTTTGACATCCTCCGGAGTGTGAAACACCGTTTTATTCTTAAACCGTTCCGCCAACTGCGCCGCCAGCATACCAAACAGCAAACCAGCCACTCCCCCTAAAGCCAAATTCAAAGGCATAATCGGAGCAACAGCCATCAACTCGCCATTTTTGTAGCGCGGAATTTCCGGCTTAGCAATAACTTCCCAAGCCACCTCTTGTTTGCCCACAGCTTCAAGCTGCAAAGCTTGCTGTTTTGCCACCAAACTATTCAGCGTATTGTTAGTCAAATCCAACTCGCGCTGCAAATCGGAATAGCGCCGCAAAATCACTGGAAATCCTTGAGAGTATTGATTCAACTGCTTAGCAGCTTGTTCCAAAACTTGATTCCGCACCCCCAGCACCTGAATTAAATTAGCAGAACCAATAAACTGCTCGATTAACTTAATCCGCACCGGATCTTGAAAAGCCAGCACTTGGGAATTTACCTTACCTAAATCAGTTCCCAGAACCTCTTGGGCTTCTTTCTTCAACAACGGAATCAGGTTCTTGCGCTGTTCTCGCAACAATTGCATTTGCGGAGTTTGGTCTGTAAATGTAGCCGAGTTAATCGCAATTTGCCCTTCTAATTGCTGCAATTGAGTCAGCATCCCTTGATAGCGGGGAGCTTGACTCAGAGCCGATGCCATCAGCGCTTGCTGCTGGTTGAGTCCGAGCTGATTTTGCAGATTGGAATAGAGCAATCTCTGCTGATTGAGCTGCGTTTGTGCGTCCAATCTTTGCGTTTGAAGTTGGCTGATTTGCTGTGCGAGTTGTTGAGTTTGAATTTGCGGGTCGATAAAATTGTACTGCTGCCGCAATTTTTGAATTTCTGTTTGCAGAGCTTGTTGGCGCTTTCGCTGGTTGGGAATTTGCGATTTCACAAAATCCAGAGTCTGACTAATTTGAGTTCTGGTATCTTGTACGCTGTAGTTGCGGTATCCTAGCGCAACTTTCCCCAAAACAAACTGAATTTTTTTGGGATCGTAATCCCGATATCTAACTTCAATAATCTTGGTATTTTTGAAGCGATTAATTGACAGCCTGGTTTGCTGAGAAAACGGCAAATTATCGGCTTTTTCATTCAAAAGGTAATTGTAATTTATTTCGGGATATTTAGCCTGCAACTCTTTAATAATCGGCGACATCACTTGCGGGCTTTGCAAAACTTGAATTTGCGATTCGTAGTCAAAATCGGGATTTTCTGCTGTCGTCGTCGCGGGGGCCGCTGGTTGCAGTTTCAGCTCGCCCGAGTAAATTTTTGCTAAAGTATTTTGCGTAACAGCGGGTTCTACTAATAATTGAAAACGCCCTTCGTACTCACTTTTTTGATTCAGCGTCCAGGCAAAAACCCCAGTGGTCACTGCCGCTGCTATGCCGATCACTAAAATGGAACGACTGCGGCAAACTTCCCAAAAACTTAACTCTTCTTCCTCTGTTTTTTGCCGGCCTAAAAATTGATTTTCTTCATAAAGCACGGAAGACATTTCTTGCGGATCGGCGGCTTTTTTATGATTATCAAAAAGTGCTAATTGAGATTTTTTCCCTGGTTTCATTTGATTTCTACAACTTATTAGTTTAAACGTCTGTATTGGTGGCAGTTTCAGGAAATCGGTTGATTCCGAGATATTTCATTACCAAACCGCAATTTTTTATAGAAAGCGGGTTTCTGAGGTCTTAATGCCAGTCTATTCAAATCAACGAAAAATATCGAACAACCGAAATATTCCTAACAGCGGGCTGAGAGGAGCGAGAGTGCCGCCTACATTATCCGAGAACGTAGCGCGACCCGATCGCCTTACCATAATTACATCATTATTTTTCAGTTTGGGATTAGTTTCTTCATTGGCAGTTGCAGAAAAATTAACCTTAACAGTTAGCTGGGAAACTGTGCCGTTAGGATTGAGGCGAATTAAATCCACCGAATCCATTTGAGCCCGCGCTTTATTAAAACCTCCCGCTGCTACCAGCGCTTGATTTAAAGTAGTGTTGGGCACCACCGCAATCGCTCCCGGTTTCACGACTTCTCCTACAATGTTGACCTTAATCGTATCCGGTGAAAAATTAGAATTAGCAACTTGTTCGTCTTGGGTGGCATCGAGGTTTTCGGCTTTGGGAACGATTACCGTATCTCCCTGTTGCAGGGCTAAATCTTGGGATACATCTGCTGCTTCCAAAAGTTGCCACAAATTCACATTAATAATTTGTTCTGTACCCGCCCGCGTCAGGCGGCGAACTTGTATGTTTCTGATATCAGCTACCGGCGTAATACCGCCCGCCATTTTAATTGCCCTCGTTACAGTTTGCTGCAAAACATTTTCCCCGCCTTTGGTTTCGCTGGCAGCAAACAAACCAGAATTTTCACCCATTTCATTCTCTTGTACCCTACTTTGAGCCTCTTTTGCCAAAGTATAAGTACCGGGGCGAGTTACTTCGCCCACCACAGCAATATTAATTGGTTGAGTGCTTTGGCCGGTAATGTTAGCTACGGCTAAAGTCGGTGCTTCTTGGCGGTTGAGGCTAGTTACAGTGGGAATAAATATAGTATCGCCGTCGCGCAAAGTCATATCGGCCCGCAAATCGCCGTTTTGCAATAATTCCCACAAATCCACACTAATAATTTGTTCCGGTGCGTTGCGCTGAGGGCGGCGGATTTTGATTTGCCGCACGTCTGCTGACTGGGTAATGCCGCCGGCCATTCGCAGAGCCCGCGATATCGTTGGCATTTGAGTTCCCATTTGCTCTGCTGTGCCTCCGGGGCCTGCTGCTGAGGATATTGTATAGGCTCCGGGGCGGTTGATTTCGCCCGCGATCGCAATTTGCAAAGGACGCGGTGCCAGCAATTTCAGCGTAATCCAAGGACGTTTGAGGTATTTGCCGTATCGCTCTTTAACTGCATTAGAAGCTTGTTCTAAGGTCATCCCGTACACCGAAACGCTGCCAATTAAGGGCAAACTCAGGGAACCGTCGGCCTGTACTTGGTGTTGACCGTTGGGGCCGCTGTATTCCGGGACGTTGAAGATGTCCATTTGAATGCGATCGCCCGCGCCTAAAGTGTAAACTTCCGATCGTACACTTGAAGGTGCACTTGCCGGAACCGCCGGAAATCCTGGAACTGCGGGCACGGGTACGGGAACAGAAGAGCCCGGAGGAGGAGGAGGAGGAGGCAAAAACTGGGCCATCGCCGGAGATGAACCCGCAGCCAGCGCTGAAACTGTTAAAATTTTGACCGTGAAACCTTTGACAGTATTGAATTTTGAATAGTTTTTGCTCGCCATCGCCTTTTGCCCCTATCCGGTTCCTACCCCGCCACCATCAAATGTAACCCAACTCTTCTAACTTGCTCAGAACTTTTTTAACACTCTCTTCCACACTTTCTCGCTCTGTGTCACAAATAATTTCAGGATTGAGCGGTTCTTCATAAGGATCGTCAATTCCCGTAAAACCCTTAATTTCTCCGGCTCTCGCCTTAGCGTACAGCCCCTTGACATCGCGAACTTCGCACACTTCTAACGGCGCTGTGACATATACTTCCACAAAATTTGGCTCGATTGCTCTAATTTCATCGCGAATTGCTCTGTAGGGGCTAATAGCTGCGGTAATTGCCACAACTCCATTGCGACTCAGTAAGTTGGCGACAAATCCAATCCGCCGAATATTAGTATCTCGGTCTTCTCGGCTAAATCCCAAACCTTTTGACAAGTTGGTGCGAACGACATCTCCATCCAATATTTCAACTTTGCAACCTCTTGCCTTCAGTTCGGGTTCGAGAGCTTTGGTGATAGTTGTCTTGCCGGAACCGCTCAGCCCGGTGAACCACAAAATAAAACCTTTTTCCATTTTCAGCCGTTAATTAGTAACTGGGAAATTATTAAGACGTAAAACTTTATAGATGCAGTTCCCTTTTTTCTATTATCGTTATTCGCGGTGTCATATTGGCAATATTTGCGGGCAAAAAGTGAGAAATCAAAAGTTGCGATCGCTCCTGGGGTCATTTACTCACAAAATTGTGCGATCGCTGCATAATTCCCGATTTATTATTTGTCAAGTCTTTATACAGTAAAATTCACTGCGCGATCGCAAACACCGAACATCTATCCCTAGCGAACCGATCGCCTTACTGAGCCTTTCGCAATCTAAAATCTAAAATCTAAAATGCTATTGCCCATGTCTTCGGTCTTAAAAGCAGATGTTTTGGTAGTCGGTGGCGGCACCGGCGGCACCGCTGCTGCGGTGCAAGCAGCCCGCCGAGGTGCCAAAACTATTTTAGTAAGCGAATTCCCCTGGCTGGGAGGAATGCTGACTTCGGCTGGCGTTTGTGCCCCCGATGGCAATGAATTAGCAGCTTTTCAAACCGGTTTGTGGGGTGCGTTTCTCCGGGAACTCCAGCAGCGACAGCCGGGAGGTTTGGATTGGGGTTGGGTCAGTTTTTTTACTTACGATCCCCGCACCGGTGCTGAAATTTTCGCTGATTGGGTTAAATGTTTGCCGAACTTACAGTGGATTTCTGGACAAAAAGCTCAAGATGTGGTAATGGAAAGATCTCGCATTGCTGGCGTTAGGTTTGCAGATTTTACGGTTTCCGCCAAAATCACTTTGGATGCAACGGAATTGGGAGATTTGCTGGCTTTAGCGGAAGTTGGGCACCGCTGGGGTTGGGAATTTCAAGCCGAGTGGGGAGAACCCAGCGCGCCCGCTGCCTCTAATGCTCTGACAGAGCGTTATTCGGTGCAAGCTCCGACTTGGGTGGCAATTATGCAGGATTTTGGCTTATGTGCGGTGGCGCCAGAAATTCCCGCGCCGCCT
>JAICRN010000033.1 GCA_025937335.1 Microcoleus sp. TY_ISSM_2_bin.22 | reverse complement strand
TGTAATATCCTCAACCACCCTTTTAGAGGTGTGCCCCACCAACAAATTAATTAAGTTGTTGTAGAACAGGTCGCAAAGCCTGCTCAGGCGGGAACGGTACAATAGATACGTTAACTCTCACTATACTAATTGTTTATTGTATGTTCGGGTGTGAGGAAGCGCCTTGATTGACTCTTTCAGATACAGCAGAAGATTGCTGTTAAAACCCTTTTCCCGGGAGCCTCATCTGTTAAATCCCGATTCACTGCGCGTTACCGAATTTGCTTGTTCAACACTCGCACTTGCGCAATTTTAACCAGAATCGGGTGCCGATTCCCAGAGTCGATTCCAGCCCGATCGAGCCGCCCATTCGCTCGACTCCTTTGCGAGCGATCGCCAACCCTATTCCGGTTCCCGAATACACTTCTTGACCGTGCAAGCGATCGAACAATCCAAAAATTCTTTCATGAAATTCTGATGGAATTCCAATGCCGTTGTCTTCTACCCACAGACAGATATATTCCTCCTCCGTTTCAGCATAAAATCGCACCTGCGGCTCTATCCCTGGCTGCACAAACTTAATAGCATTGGAGAGCAAGTTAGCCAAGACTTGCAGTAGCGTAGGAGGATGTGCCAACACCGAAGGCATCGGTTCGACAACAGTTATCCGAGCTTGTGTTTGGGTAATTTGAGTTTCTAGTTGCGCGATCGATCGAGCCACAATTAAATTAAGAGAAACTGCTTTTAGCGGCAAGTTAGCTTTGCTGAGGCGGCTGTACTCTAGCAAATTTTCGATTAAAGTATTCATCAGACTTGCAGCGTCATTAATCCGATACAAGTAATCCTGTGCGGTAGCCTCCAACTCGCTGGCTTTATCTTTAAGCAACATTTCAGCAAAAAACAAAATTCCCCGCACAGGAGCGCGCAAATCGTGAGAAACTGAATAAGTAAACGATTCGAGCTGTGCATTAACTTCTTCTAACTCAGCAGTACGCTCTCTTACCCGGTCTTCCAAACTTTCATTAAATTCGCGCAAAGCAAGTTCAGCCTGCTTGAGTTGCGTAATATCTTCTACCAATCCCTCGATCGTACTTTCACCTTCTGCGCTGTAGAGATATTGAGTAAACCGAATCCATTTTACTCGACCGTCTGCCAAAGGAAATGTAATTTCGAGGTTTTGAGATCGAGACTCCCGTGAATCTAGCGGCTGCAAAAACAATTGCTGCCGATAGATGCCCTGGACATCTGCTAAATTGCTGGCATCAAACAAGCGCAAAAAAGCTT
The DNA here is from genome assembly GCA_025937335.1 of Microcoleus sp. TY_ISSM_2_bin.22. Classification (GTDB taxonomy): domain Bacteria; phylum Cyanobacteriota; class Cyanobacteriia; order Cyanobacteriales; family Microcoleaceae; genus Microcoleus. Next base: position 15,769 of record JAICRN010000033.1, on the reverse strand, counting down.
GATTGCTTTCCAAAAGCTTCCCCTCGGAACTCGCTCGAAAGACTCCGACATTTAAGCGTTCTAGCAAAGAATTAAGTTGATGTTCCAGTCGGGCGACTCGTTCCCAGGCAGCAACTCGATCGAGCACTGCGCGAACCGCAACACCAAGGCGGACGTAGTGCTTTGGCGACTTGATAATGTAGTCGTCCAATCCGGATTTCATCGCCTCTACAGCAATTTCTTCGTTGCCAGTATTCGTAAACATTACAATCGGGCATTCTGGATAACTGGCTTTGATAGTTTTAAGCACATCTAAACCGTTCGTCCAGCGTAGTTGGTAGTCGGTAATTACCAGATTGAATTTGCCTCGATTCAGTGCTTCTCCGAATAATTTATAGTCGGAAATTTCCGTTATTTGCAATTGCGAGAATTGCCGCTCTAACTCGCGTTTGACGAGCAGCCTATCCGTTGGGTTGTCGTCAATTACCAGAATGTGTACCACTTTAACAATTGATAATTTTGCTGTTAGCTAGAGTGCAGAGCGATCGCTCATAATAAAAATGTTATAGGTTGCCACTTTAACATAATAGAAGAGGGGATTCCTCACTATAAACGTAATTTCCTCGTTATCAGAAAAAGCCCGGTAACGAGGAAACAAGCAATAAAAACCCGGAAACCGCCACTAAAAATCCTAAAATTATCGAGGTTCCGGCAGTTCCGTATAGTTGAGCCAATACTCGCTAAAACTCTGCATCATTTCCAATAAAGAAGCAAACCCGACCGGTTTAACCAAATAAGAATTTACCCCTAAATCGTAAGCTCGTTTGACATCAAGTGTTTGGCTAGAAGAAGTAAGCATAACCACCGGCAAGCGTTTTAGTTCCGGCTGCTGCTTCAGCCAAACCAGAACCTCGTGACCGGAGCGTCTGGGCAATTTCAAATCTAGTAAAATTATCGCAGGTAAAGGATAGCGATCGCGATCGCTGTATTCTCCCTCACCATTTAAATAAAAAACTGCTGCATCTCCATCTCGGACAATTTGCAGTGAAGTATTAGTAAAAATCTGATTGCGAAAAGCCCGCTGCATCAACAAAATATCAACGGGGTTATCTTCCACCAACAAAACCGTCTGCGTTTCCCTCATACTTCCTCAGTTGTATCCAAAATCGACTGCCCTGTCCTAATTGAGATTCCACCCCTACTTGACCGCCCATGCGATCGATCCCTTTTTGTACAATAGCTAATCCTATACCAGTTCCGGGGTAAGACTCGATACCGTGCAGGCGTTCAAAGACGCGAAAAATGCGTTTTTGATGTTCTGGAGCAATACCGATGCCGTTGTCTTCTACCCACAGACGGATGATGGGGACTGGCAATTCGTCACTGGTAATCAGTAACTGAGAATGCTCCCATTGTCCCACTCTTGCTCTTTGCAATTCTCCCGCTGTTGGGCTATTTGTCTCTCCCTCTTGAGGCAGCTTAATTTCCTCAGCCCAAATCTGCAATTGGGGAGGTCGGCCTTCCACAAATTTTATAGCATTAGCCAGCAGATTTGCGATTACTTGAACTAAAGTAACGCGGTGGGCAATTATTGGAAACAAAGGCGGTCTAACAGTGATTTGAGCGCCGCTGGATTTAGCGTCGGCTTGTACCATAGTAATTGCGTCGGCGACAGCAGATTCTAACTCTAAAACTTGCAGCGACAACTGAGCACGGCTCAGGCGGCTGTAAGCTAGCAAATCTTGGATCAATGCTTCTAATTGTTGCCCCGAATTAACAATTTGCTGGGCGTATTCTTGACCGAGCTCGTCGAGGAGGTCGCGGTAATCTTCTAATAAAGCTTCAGCTAATCCCTGCATTCCCCGCAGGGGAGCCCGCAAATCGTGGGCGACGGTATAGGTGAAAGATTCTAATTCTTCGTTAGCTGCTTGAAGTTGAGTGGTGCGGAGTTCTACTCGCCGTTCTAAGGTAGCGTTGAGCATCCGAATTTCCGCTTCTGCTTGTTTGCGCGCAGTCATGTCAATGGCGGTACTAATTACTAAACTTCTGCCGTCGGAAAGCTTGCCTAAAGGTGCGGAATAAAAGTCCCAAATTCGACTTTCGCCGTTGGCTGTGGCAATCATATATTCGCCTTCAGAGATGCGCGCGTTTAATTGGTGGAGCCGATCGATATCTGCTTGCACTAGCGGTTTGCGGCTGTGGTAAGCTTTTTCTGTCCAATCTTCAATTGTGGGTATTTCTGAGTATTCGTAGCCTGAGAGTTCTGTCCAAGCGCAGTTAATTTGCAAAACTTCTCCGTTTTCAGCGTGCAGCATAATTGGCAGCGGGGCGTCGATAATAGCCCGGCGGAAACGTTCTTCTGTTAATTGTAGGGAGTGGCGATCGTGTTCTAGCTGTTCTAAGAGTTGATTTTGCTTGATTTCGGCATGATCGCGCAAAGTTCGATCGCGCTTCACAAAATAGTAAACCAACAGCATCAACAGGAAATTTACTAAACTCGCAACGCTAAAAGTCAGGATGGTCAAATTAGCGCTCCTTTGAGATTCTCGGGCGCGCTGCTGCAATAGCTGAGTTTCTTCGGCAGTCATGGTGGCTATCTGCTGCCGAATGTCCCCCATGATTTGCTTTCCCCTACCGGTTTTTATTTGCCGCACGGCTGCTGCTAAGTTTTGTTTGCGTCGCAGATTAAGAATTTCTTCAAGGTCGGCTAATTTAGAGTCGATCGCAATTTTCAAGTCGCGAAGGCGCTGTTGCTGCCGCTTATTGTCGGCGGTTAGCTGCTGCAATCCGACTACTTGTTCGTTGACGCGGGCGATCGCGCTGTTGTAGGGTTCTAAATACCGTTCTTCTCCCGTCAGCAAATAACCGCGCTGTCCGGTTTCAGCATCTTTTAAGGTGGAAAGCGTCGCTTCGAGTTCGGTTAAAACTCGGTGAGTGTGGTTCACCCAGCGTTCGTTTTCGACTAACTTGAGAGTGTTGCGGTAGGAAGTTGCCGCATTGAAAATTAGCAGCGCCAATGCCATTCCAATGCCTGCGGTGATTTGGCGAGTCAGGGATTTGTTCATGAAATAGTCGGCGTGCGAGTCCTGCTTTTTTTTATTGTAGCTGGATGCGGACTACTCTAATTTTTGGCCCTGTCTGATACGGGGGCCAAAGCCTACAACTTTCAGGCTCAAAAGTGCGATCTATCTTGTGTTTAGTTTAGCCTCGCTCCTCGTTGCATCCCTCTTAAGTCGGAAATGCAATAAATCGCTCTCTTGCGTCTCCTGACTCAGCCAGAAACCAGACAATCTAAGATAGCCTGCAAAGCTGAATTCGCCTTTTTTGGCATCGATTTTTGTATTGTTCGTGTTCCTTTGGCAGTTTCAAATTGCGGCGGAAAGAAAAGAGTTTTTACCTATTGACTTAAGTTGATTTTTGGGCTATATTTTAGATAATGGGAATAGTGAGCTAAATTTAAATTTAGCTCACTATTCCCATTATTTAATAATACATAGTCAAGCTAGCCAAGTCAAGCTTTTTAGCCACAAAAAAAGGCAAATTTTTCATATTTTATTTAAAAAATAATCTGTTGGAGGCAGGGAGAAATTCACAGAAGCGATGACGCGGGTGAATAGTATCAGAAATGCGAGCGATCGGGTAACAGCAGAGAATTCATCGGTTGAAAATATTTGAACATCAAATGCGGTAACATCGGAATAATACTCTGTTTGCGAGGGCGATCGAGCGTCTGGATCGCAAACACGGCGAGACGGTGGCACTGCACTCCCAAAATGATTATTCCGATGCCAGTGGCAACGATAGAATTAGGCAACCGCAGCGGCTTTCATCGCCAAAATGCGATCGATCGTATCCTCAACAACCTTATCAGGCGTAGAAGCACCCGAAGTGACGCCCACCACAATTTTACCATCCGGTAGCCAACCTTCAGTTACGACCAAATCTGCCCCCAAAGGCTTGTGTTCGATCCGATTTCCCGGTAAGATGCGCTCCGCACAATCAATGTGATAAGAAGGAATAGTTTTGTCGATCGCAATTTCCTGCAAATGCGTAGTATTAGAAGAATTAAAACCCCCAATCACCAGCATCAAATCCAATTTTTCCTCAACCAAACTCAACATAGCATCTTGCCGTTCCTGAGTCGCATCGCAGATAGTATTAAAGCTCTGAAAATGCTCGTTCAAATTCTCAGGCCCAAACTTCCGCATCATCGTTTTTTCAAATAACTTACCAATCTTCTCCGTCTCAGTTTTGAGCATAGTAGTTTGGTTAGCAATACCAACTCTTTCCAAATCCAAATCCGGGTCAAAACCAGCAGAATAAGCCTTGCTAAATTTAGCAATAAACTCATCGCGGTCGCCCCCATGCAAAATATAATTGCTGACATATTCAGCTTCCTGCAAATTCAGCACAACCAAATACTTATCAGCAAAAGAACTCGTAGCAACAGTTTCCTCATGCTTGTATTGACCGTGAATAATCGAAGTATAATCCCTCTTCTTGTGCTTCTCAACAGTATTCCAAACCTTAGAAACCCAAGGACAAGTAGTATCAACTATCTTGCAGCCCTTATCATTAAGCAACTGCATTTCTTGGACGCTCGCCCCAAAAGCCGGTAAAATGACCACATCGCCGCTATCGACAACCGAAAAATCTTTCTGCCCCTTCTCAACAGGAATAAAACCAACTTCCATATCCCGCAAATGCTGATTTACAGAGGGATTGTGAATAATCTCATTAGTAATCCAAATCCGTTCGGAAGGGAAATGCTGGCGAGTCTCGTAAGCAATAGCTACAGCGCGTTCCACCCCCCAACAAAAGCCAAAAGCCTCAGCCAGCCGGATCGTGACTGCGCCGCGTTCGAGTCTGGAATTATTGTCGCGAATTTCCTGGATCAGACTGCTTTGATAAGCCGTCTGCATCACTCCAGCTACCTCAGCTTCGTGTCCGAAACCCTTGCGGTGGTAGTTTTCAGACTGTTGGAGCGATCGTTTAAAAGCTTTAGTATCCATGCGGTATCGAGTAGAAATCTAGGTTAATTACCTTTGATTTTAGAATGCGTGGGGTGCGATCGGGATTATTGGCTCAGTAGCGCAGAGGGGATATGCTATTTATACGATCGACACATGGACAGGGAAGAAGGAATGAACCGCGAAGATGCGAAGGAAGAAGGAAGAAGAAAGAAGAATGAGAGAATTGGGCGAACAGCTAGAACAGTTGGCTTATAGAGTGATTGGGGCGGCTATTGAGGTGCATCGGCTTTTGGGGCCAGGATTTTTAGAATCAGTGTATCAAGAATCCTTAGAAGTTGAATTTCGGATGCGGGGGATAGCTTGTCACCCCAAAAAGCCAGTAGCAATCACCTACAAAAGTCATCAAGTCGGCGAAGGTCAATTAGACTTTATGGTTGGCGATATCCTCATTGTCGAACTAAAAGCTGTAGAAAAGCTAGCTCCCATCCACGAAGCCCAAGTTATCTCTTATCTTAAAATGACCAAAAACAGCCTGGGCCTTCCGATCGACTTCAACGTTCCCATCCTCAAAGAAGGCATCAAACGCATAATTCTCTCATCTTAACCCTTCTTCCTCTTCCTTCTTCGCGCTCTTGGCGCCTTCGCGGTTCGTTAAAAAAACAACTTAAAAAAAGCCGAGAGACCCAGATAGCTGAGTCTCTGCACGATCGAACTTATTCAGAAAATCAGCTTCAAACCTTCTTCGGCGCAAAAGGAGAACCCGATTCAAACGAACTGAAACCGCCGGCAAAATCCTCACCGTAAGCTTCTTCCCCGTGCTGGCCGATATCCAAACCTTGGTCTTCAGCAGATGACGGCACTCGCAGTTCCATAAACTGCGCCAAAATTTTCAGGATCGCAAAAGTGCCCACAGCCGCAAACACGTAAGTAACTACAACGCCTACAAACTGGGTCCCGATTAGCCCCGGATTCCCGGCAAAAAACCCGTCATTTCCGGCAGCGTTCACCGCTTTAGTCGCAAAGAAGCCAGTCAGAAGCGCGCCCACAGTTCCGCCTACGCCGTGAATCGGGAAGGTATCCAAAGAGTCGTCAAATCCCAGCTTAGCCCGCCAACTAACGGCATAGAAGCAGCAAACCGAAGTGATCGATCCGATCAAAAGCGCCCCTACTGGAAGCACGAATCCAGCCGCAGGTGTGATGCCCACCAATCCCGCGAGGAAACCGCTAGCAATTCCTACTGCTGTGGGTTTGCCTCTGAGAACCCATTCCACAATTGTCCAAGTTAAACCGCCGGCTGCTGCAGAAATCATCGTGGTGACAAAAGCCACTGTTGCTAAAGAACCAGCTCCCAAAGCGCTACCGCCGTTGAAGCCAAACCAGCCGAACCACAGCATCCCAATGCCCAGCAAGACGTAGGGTACGTTGTGGGGGGTGTGGGGCTTGTTCAAGTGGTCTTTGCGGGGCCCGATCATCCAAGCTGCGACAACGGCAGAAACACCGGAACTGATGTGTACGACTGTGCCGCCGGCAAAGTCCAGAGATCCGATCGCCTGCAGCCAGCCTCTACCCCAAACCCAGTGGGCTAAAGGAGAGTAGATGAAGGTAGACCACAGCAGCACGAACCAGAAATAGGTTTTAAATGTTACCCGTTCGACGATCGCCCCGGAAATCAAGGCAGGAGTGATGATGGCGAACATCATCTGGTACACCATGAAGACTTGGTGGGGTACTGTCGGTGCGTAACCGATCGGATCTGGTTTGTCGGCCGTGACGTTGTTCAAGAACATCCAGTCGAAGCCGCCGATGAAGCTTTCGATTCCTTGACCAAAGCCTTCGGACGCTGGAGTCGAAACGTCAAAGGCCAAACTGTAGCCCCACAGCGTCCAGGTGACGCCGATCAGTCCCATCATGACTAAGCTCATCATCATGGTGTTGAGGACGTTGCGCGATCGCACCAGTCCCCCGTAGAAAAACGCCAGCCCCGGTGTCATTAGCAATACCAGTGCTGAGGAGACCAACATCCAGGCCGTATCGCCGGTGTCGATCGGATTCGGCACCACCGCAGCAGCACCAGCAGCATCTTGAGCTAAGGCATTGTCCGTCAGCGGCCCGCTTAACAGCCACAGCGCGATGATGCCTATCGTTAAACTTTTTTTGATCACGTTAGTTGTACCTTCTCATACTCAGCAATTTTCAGGGAAGACCGAGCCGATTTTAGATGCGAGGATTTTAGATGCAATAGTTATTTGGTTTTAAGTCCCTGTTTTAGCGGAACAAATCTTCAATAGATAATTCCCCCATCCTCAACCCCCCGACTTCGTATAACCGGACTCATCTAAATCCGTCAACTATCAATCCAACGGTCTGTGCCTTTTGGATTGCACCATTTGTACAAACAGTTATTCTGTATCACCCTATACTAAATAGCTAAGTATCATATTTCTTAATCTATCTCCCGCTACTTGACATAGCCCCTGACAGCAGAGTAGTTAGGGAGGGTGAGTTGAGGAGAGTTTTGAGTTCGGTAGAGTTGGGGATAATATGAGTCGATCCATCATCCTTCTAATTAATGACTCATGACTCATTTTTCAACTGCATCTGACCGAACATTTGCAGGGCCGATCGCCAAACCAGATAACCTCGATCGTTAAGGTGCAAGCCGTCTGTGCTGAGTTCGGTTAACAAATTCCCCTCAGCATCCGCAAACAGCGGGTGCAAATCCAGATACAAAACATTTTCGGAACTAGCAATTTCTTTCAGCCGTCGATTTATTGCCCGAATCCGACTGTTAGGAATCGCCAACAGCCGATCGCGATTTTCCCAAGTAGCTTGTTCCCCGCTGTGTGGCAAAATCGACTGCACTACCACTTGTGCTTTGGGGTGAGCCCACCGCAAATCGCGAATAATTTGCCGCTGGTTGTCCAAAATCCCTTCGTCGCTTGCCCCCCGCAACAAATCGTTAATCCCGATCATCACAAACACTGTATCCGGCGCAGTTCGATCGAACAACTGCAACCGCTTCAGCAAACCCACGGAAGTCTCCCCCGAAATCCCTTGATTCAGCCAAATTCTATCGGGCGGTAACAGCTTCGTCGGAAACCACATACTCAGAGAATCCCCAGCCAAAACACTCAGTTTTGGGGGTCGATTCGTCGCCGCCGCCTCAGCTTCGCGGCCCAACTGCGTCACCCACTGCTGGTAAGTCCATTTGTGTCGTTGTCCCGGAACGGGCACGTCCAGCATTGCGTTTGCAGAGTTTGTAGGCTGCTGGCGAATTTCTTCCTCAGCGGCTTCTTCCGTCAGTGCAGCACTCGCAGGAGAGCTTTCTGTTAAGTTGTGTCCCCGCAGCACTAATTGAGCGACTGTGAGTATCAGTACCCCGTTCGTTACCAGAGATAGCAAAGCCCAAACCGGAACACTTTTCGATCGGCTGACTTCCATCCCTAAGAGGGATTTATGAGTTCTACTTCTGCTAACTCCTCCAAACTTCTCCATAAACTCAAGCGATTTGCAGGCCCCACACCGAATAATTGGTACTCATTGCTGCATCCAATTTTACCGCTCAATTTTCGCCTCAATTCTGGTAAGAATCAAGCACAGTGCTGTGTTGGGCGCGATGGCGATGCAGAACTTTGCTTTTTCGCACTACTCTACCATAAAAAATCTGGCTACTAAACTTTCTGGCACAGAAATCTGATTTGTCCAAGCAGCAGCAATTGAGCGAAATTTTCCCTAATACGATCCTGGACGCAGAAACCCGGTTTCTTAAAGAAATTGCCTGATTTTAGCAACAGACTCAGAAGCATAAACCGGGTTTTTGAGGGTCGCGAATGCGTCCGGGACTGCATCGGTGGGCGACTATTTTAGATTGTGGTTGTTCTAAATAAAGGCGTGAATTAGGCTACAAATCGCTAATATAGCGTACACAAGCTGCATTGGTCGATCGAGCGCACGCTCTAGAATTTGGTACTCCTCCCCTCAGAACCCCCTGCATAACCGCCGTAGCCACCCTCAATCCTGTTGTCCAAGCTCGTTTCCTTGACAAACCCAGTGTAAGCTTCCATCCCGTGTTCGCCGATATCCAAACCTTCAGCCTCCTCTACAGCAGAAACGCGGATACCCAGCAAAGCTTTGAGTGCCATCCAAAAAATCGTACTCAGCAGCACGGTCATCCCGCCTACAGAGATAATGCCGATCAACTGCGCCCAGAGTTGACCGAAACCTCCGCCCACCAGCAATCCTGCTGCCGGGCCTGCGGTATAAATTCCAGTTGTAGGCCCGTCAGCAAACAAGCCAACTGCCAGAGTTCCCCAGATGCCGCAGACTAAGTGAACTGAAGTTGCGCCTACAGGGTCGTCAATTTTTAAGTTGTCGAAGAAAGTTACGGAGAAAACTACCAGAATGCCGGCGATCGTGCCGATAATGGCAGAGTTGGGCACGTTGATCCAAGCGCAGCTAGCTGTTACCCCGACTAAGCCGGCGTGGTTGCCGTTGATAATCATCGAAAGGTCGGGTTTGCCCATGTACAGCCTAGCTGTAATTGTTGCAGCAACTCCCCCGAAGGCACCGGCAGTGTTGGTCGCGATCGCTATGTGGGCGATCGCATTTGGATCTACTGCCATTGTCGAACCGGGATTAAACCCGAACCAACCCAACCACAGAATCAAACAGCCCAGGGTGGCAATGCTCATATTGTGTCCCGGCATCGCCACAGTATCGCCGTTGCGGTACTTGCCGATCCGCGGCCCCAAAAATGCCGCTCCCATCAAAGCAGCCCAACCGCCTACCGAGTGAATCACTGTCGAACCGGCAAAATCGTAGAAGCCTGCGTCTGCCAGCCAGCCGCCGCCCCAAATCCAGTGTCCGGTAATTGGGTAAGCAATGCCTACTAGCAGCAAGCTGAAAATTAAGAAGTCAATGAATTTAACTCGCTCTGCAACTGCTCCAGAAACGATCGTTGCAGCCGTTCCCGCAAAGACTAATTGGAAAAAGAATTTAGCGTTGAGGGGGACTCCCGTCCAGTTAAGGGACTCGAAAATGCCTTGATAAGCGTCTCCTGTGGCGGGGCTGTTGTCGGCTACATTCCACAGAAAAAAACCGCCGCTGTTGCCGATAAAACCGTTGCCGTTGCCGAACATTAAGGCAAAGCCGATCGCCCAAAATGCGACCGTAGAAAGCGCAAAAACAATCAGGTTTTTTGACAGCACGTTGACTGCATTTTTTTGGCGGCAAAACCCGGTTTCCAACATACCAAAACCGGCGTTCATAAAGAACACTAGCATCGCAGCAAGCATCACCCACATGGTATCCATGCCCACCTTAAGGCTTGCTAATTGTTCGTCTGTGGTTGGCCTGGGAGCTGTTTGGGCTACCGCCGCATATCCCCAAATCAAGACGATGATTGCAGCTAAAGGTATGCAGGCTTGCCAACTAGGAGTGAGGCGGGCGATCGCCCTTTGTAATTTCTTGAACCTGTTGACTTGCGTCAAAAAGTTAGCTGCTGGCAAATTTAAAGCCTCCCGCCTGACTTGTTTCGACTTTTTCTTTCCGACAGTCATTTTAATCACTTTTACCCTCTTGACGGCTAGTAAGTTCAGCAATATTGTGAAAACTTTCCAATTCTACTACAAAACTTTATAAGTTATTTGTTCAGATTGAGATAATTCTGATAGCCTAGCTCTTCTAGCTGAGTTTGTTTTTTTATTACAGATTCTGACAAAGTTTTACGGTAATCCAAAACTCGATCTAGCAATTCTGGCTGGTAAACTGCTAATATCTGGACTGCCAGCAACCCAGCATTTTTAGCATTGCCGATCGCCACTGTTGCTACGGGTATCCCGGCTGGCATTTGCACGATCGAGTACAGCGAATCTACCCCTTGCAGGTGGCGGCTCGGTACCGGCACACCAATTACTGGCAATGGCGTTAAAGATGCTACCATGCCTGGGAGGTGCGCAGCTCCCCCGGCACCTGCGATAATAACTTTCAAGCCCCGCTGGTGCGCGGTTTGCGCGTATTCGACCATGCGCGAGGGGGTGCGGTGGGCAGAAACGATCGCCACGGAGCAAGGTATATTGAATTCTTCGCAAACTGCGATCGCTTCTGACATGGTGGGCAAATCCGAATCGCTACCCATGATAATTCCAACTGTCGGTTGATTCATAAAATATTCAGATGTGAGATTTCAGATTAATGGTAATTTTAAATTATGGCGTTAACTAAAATTTAGATATTTTCTAGCAGAACTGAGGCTCGAAAGCAATTTGCTCACCAGCCGGCATACAGAAAGCAAAAAGTTCCGCATCCTCATAACCAGCCCCCAGATTTATCCATCGGAGCAAATCTAAAATCTAAAATCTAAAATCTAAAATCGGATGACTGAACCCACAACCCCAACTGCCGCCCCCACAGATATTCTCAATGTTCGCCTCCCCGGTTACAAGGATTTGCAGATGATTGCTGTTGGCGAAACTGGCATCATTCAAGAAGTTTTCCCGATGGACGCCGTATTTAAACGAATTTCTCCTCCCAATTTGCAAGTGCTTGATGCAGCAGGTGATTGGCTTTCTCTGGGGGGTGTTGACTTGCAGATTAACGGCGCTCTCGGTTTTGCTTTTCCAGATTTAGAAAACAAGCATATTGAAGTTTTACCGAAAATTTGTCAATTTTTATGGTATCAAGGAGTCGATGCTTATTTGCCGACTTTGGTAACAACTTCGCTCGATAAATTTCGGCGATCGCTCTCGACGATAGCTGATTATATGCGTACTGCAAAAACCGCTGCTCCCGCAACCAATAAAACCAAAACAGCGGAAATTATCGGCGTTCACCTCGAAGGCCCTTTTCTCAACCCCCAGAAGCGAGGAGCTCACCCAGTTGAGTTTTTACTACCGCTAACTATAGAAAATGTCAAGCAAGTTTTAGGAGATTGCGCCGATATTGTCAAAATAATTACTTTAGCACCCGAGTTAGACAGCACTGGCGAAGTGATTCCCTATTTGCAAAGTTTGGGAATTGCCGTCAGTCTCGGACACTCCCAAGCGACTGCAGAGCAAGCGGAGCAAGCATTTGCCCGGGGAGCTTCAATGGTAACTCACGCTTTTAATGCGATGCCGAGTTTGCACCACCGAGAACCGGGTTTGTTGGGAGCGGCGATCGTTTCTCCGGGCGTAAAATGCGGTTTAATTGCTGACGGGAAGCACGTTTCTCCGACAATGATTGATTTTTTGCTGCGGGCTGGTAGGTATGAAAAAGGCGTTTTTTTAGTGAGCGATGCTTTATCTCCTTTGGGTTTGCCTGACGGTGTTTATCCTTGGGATTCCCGACAAATTGAAGTCAGAAAAGGTACGGCTTGGGTAAGATTAGATTACCACTCGCCCCTGGAATCTGCTACTTTGGCCGGTACAACTCTGCCGCTGTTGGCGGGAGTCCAGAATTTGGTGAAGTGGGGGATTTGCGATGCCGAAAGTGCGATCGCCCTGGCAACGGACTCTCCCAGAAGTGCGATCGGAATTTCGGGAATTATTGGTCAATCGGCAACTCAATTGTTGCGCTGGAATTTAAATGCGCTGACAAAGGAATTGACTTGGCACCGACTCTTTTAAGGCGTTATACCATTTGAGATTTGAGTTTTGAGATTTGAGATTGGCGGTTTTAATTTAACATCTCAAATCGCCAAGCAAAAATCGGTTGTTGCAAGTTGCGGGTTTTCTAAACCGGATTGCTATATAATATCTAACCGTTGGCAATAACTCAGCAGCAGGCAGATCGATGAATTTGGTAGACGACAAGACTATAGTTAGACAGTATTTTAACTCGACGGGATTCGATCGCTGGCAGCGAATTTACGGTGACGGGAAAGTCAATAAAGTTCAGCTAGACATCCGCACCGGGCACCAGAAAACGGTGGATACAGTCATAGAATGGCTGCAAGCTGACGGGAATTTGCCCGGGCTTTCCGTCTGCGATGCCGGCTGCGGTGTGGGATCTCTGAGCATTCCTCTGGCTGAGGCTGGGGCAATTGTTTGCGCTAGCGATATCTCTGAAAAGATGGTAGCAGAAGCCTACGATCGAGCAGCAGCCGTTCCCGGCAAGCTCTACAACATCTCCTTCGCAGCCCAAGATTTGGAAGCTTTAACGGGCAAATTTCACACGGTTATTTGTTTGGACGTGCTGATCCACTATCCTCAAAATAAAGCTGCGGAAATGATCGCTCACCTAAGTTCGATCGCCGAATCGCGACTAATTCTCAGTTTTGCCCCCAAAACTTTAGCACTCACCGCCCTCAAAAAATTTGGCGAACTTTTCCCCGGCCCGAGCAAAACTACCCGCGCTTATCAGCACCGCGAAGCTGATATTATCAAAATCCTAGAAAGCAACGGTTTTGTGATTAACAGAACGGCGATGACTAGCACTAGCTTTTACTATTCTCGCTTGCTAGAAGCTGTGCGGAAATAGGTTAAACGTATCTGCAAAAAAGCTAATTTATCATCAGCCTAGGGTGCGCACCGCGCACCTTCCCTTCCCAGAGTTACGTCAGTGAACCTCCATACTCTGCGATTGTTTCCCTCTCGCCCGCTATGACAAATAGGGCACGCACCGCGCACCTTCGAGAGCAACAATTAGATGTTTTTCGCTTTTCCTTATTCCTTCTTTATTCTTGTTTATTCCCCATTCAATAAATATTATGTCAAAGCTAATTTTAATGCGCATTTTTATAGCAGCCGCAGCCTTATTCGGAGGTTTATCAGTTGCAGGCGGTGCTTTCGCCTCCCACGCTTTGAAAAATCAATTGAGCGATCGGGCTTTAGAAATTTTTGAGACCGGCGCTCGATATCAAATGTACCATGCCCTGGCTTTATTACTCGTCGCTTTACTATCGAGCACCGCCCAAGAGTCTCAAACCTTGTTTGCAGTCGCTGGATGGGCTTTTATTGCGGGCACGATCGTCTTTTCAGGGAGTTTGTACGCGCTGAGTTTGACTGACATCAAATGGCTGGGTGCAATTACACCCATGGGGGGAGTTGCTTTTCTTATCGGTTGGGGATGTTTGGCAGTCGCTGCTTTTAATTTTAAATAGGCAACTGGTAAATTCTAAAACAATTACCAATTACCTAATTATCAAATACATCGCTGGAAAACATCTCTGTCACAGTACGCAAGTAAGGTAAAAATATCATTAAATCTTCAGTAGGAAGCCGATCGGAGATTTCCCAAAACAAAATCAGCAGCATATCCTGCACTAACTCCCAACTTACATGAAGTTTGGGGTACAACATCACGCAAATTGGAAACAATTCTTGCTGTACCGGGCGAATGCTACCTTCCAAAACACACCAGCACAAATAGCTTTGAAAAATCTCGACATCCCGGATACCAGAAATTTTTACCTCCCGATCGCTCAAATAACCGCTCCTGCTGCGGTATCCTTGATGCTGGGAACTAGCCCGATCGTAAACTGCACTAGCAATCTGAGTCGTGTGCTGCAACAAATGCTGAACGGCTAATAGAGCTTTTGAATTTGGGGGCTGATTCGCCGCAGCTTCGTTAATCTCTCCGTAGGGAATGTGCACATAGTCCTCTAAAACTTTTAAGTATGGTGCAAATTCCGATCGCTCTAACTTTGAAAGACATCCTAACAAGATTTTGCTAGTGTATTGAAACTCCACCGCCACAAATCCCAGCACTAACGGATCTGTCTCTGAGTATTTCCGCCTCAGTTCGATAATATCTTTTCCCACCAACACTGACAAGCGGAAAACAGGTTCTCTATCCGCATAAGCGTCTATTGCTTTTAGATATAACGTGCGAGTGCTGGCGGCAATTTCTAAAGGATTAATTAAGATCGGATCGATCGCGTGCCGTTCTATTTGTTCCCCTAAAACAGCTTCTACTTTACTCCAAGCTATCTCGCTGGCTAATTTCAGGTTATCTTTCAATTTGTCAACTATTTTGGCTCGATTTCCCTCAAAGTTAGTTGACTCTGGCCTTGGGGCAATTTGTCGCGGGGCTTGGTTTTCTCGTGCCGTCACTGTACTGTAATATTTTTTTGCCCAGCTAACTGCTAAGGAATAAACGTTGGCGCCTTTAGCGTCTGGGAGTTTGTGAATGTCCGATCTGCTAATACCTTGCGACGCCAGACTGTCGCCCTGTGGAACTTCGTCTGCTGCTGGTAAATACTTTGAAGATATTTGCGAAATACCCGTCATGACAAACCTCGTTTTTTTATGAACTCGCACCCCATCCATTCCCTTAATTTTTAATGTTGCTAACTACAATTTTCTGGATTTCTACCTTGACCGTCATCGGCCATTTTGCTTAAAACTATAGGTCATTTGGCTATACTGCCTGCATTTTTTATAAGATACACGTTAATAGCGTTATTTAGTGTGCTTTAGGACACCATAACCCTGTGAATTGCCAGCATATTTTTTTTCCTGTCGAACCCGCAGAAAATAAATTTAATTTTTCTTGAATTTTCCGGCTTAAAGTCAATTGTGTTTCAAAAAAACTGCTCTTTGAAATCTTTTATCTTTGTTTTATATCGCTTTTGTCGATCGCCCTACTTTCTCAAATAACCTATGCTAAAGCACCAGCGAGCGGTGATTTGGATTAATTTATTTCCCTAGTTAAATGAAAAATGTATTTTGATACTTGCGTTTGTTAGGAAACCGTAACACATTAAACTATCTGCTTTTATAAATAAATAATTAAATTTAAGATGAGAATAAAATTTATCTGCGTTTCCTTAATCCATTGCCAGCGCGGTTTTTTAGCTTTTTTTAGCTTTTCCGATCGCCAGCAATTGATCGGCGTTT
>JAICRN010000010.1 GCA_025937335.1 Microcoleus sp. TY_ISSM_2_bin.22 | reverse complement strand
TTTCAAACTATTCTTTTTTCTAGGTTCAGTTTTTACCTTCCGGTTGTGGTTCAGTGAACCGCTTCCCTTCTGGCGCTTTATTAATATACTTATTCCGCAAGATGTTGTCAAGCGTTTTGTGAAATTATTTTTGATTTTTTTATAACCTATACACTGTAAGGGTTTCGGCTTTTGGGTCTGGCTCCGACATCCGCTGGCTGACTCCTCTTTTCGGGAAGGGGTCTTTTTTTGGGCACTCCGGGGGCTTTTGGGCTCTTAATCTGCCACCCATGGGTAGAATGTCTCAGTGGTTCCAGATGATGGGGCTTACTTAGAGTGGAGGTAAGGCTAAGTTAGAGTGTGAGGTTGTATGGCTGGGTTCAGGATGAAAGAAGCTGATTGGTGCATGAGTCATATATATATTAAGTGGTGTCTGCATTCCCTGGACTTGACTGAGGGAGGTTTGGGTATGGCATTGGCCCGATCGCCCGATCGCCCTTAACAATTCCTCAGATTCAAAATCCTGAAGTCGGCACGACACGGTACTCTAACCCCGCTTAAACTCCCAGGAATCGATCGCCCGCAAATAGACTCTCCTGAATTACAGCAACGCCGAAACAGCTTCAGTTACCCCAGTCATCAGCCTTTGATGCTCGATCGCGAGTTGCTCTGCTCAATATCTAGATCTAAAAAGTGCAAATGACTTTCTTCCTCTGTATTTGCCGCAATTACTAAACCAGTCTGTCCCCAAGGAGCGATCGCCCGGGGTGCGACAGGGCCGCTAAAATTCCCTACTTGAATGCCTTGAGTGTTTAACACCAGAATCTGCCCTTCAACATCTGCCAACACCCATCCCCAATTAGCCACACAAGCAGACACGGGAAGACTTTCAAAGGGAATTCGCGCTACCTTGAGCGGCCACAATTTCATCAACAACACGGCTGCTTTGCCAGATTGAGGAATTCCCAGTAAAGTATACGGTTCAGGTGTCAGCAGCATCTGTCCGACGCTGGTCGCCAACCGCACAGAACCCACTGGCGTGCCGCGGCGAGTGTAAACTCTAAAAATAGTTTGGGGATTTTTTGGTTCGTTATCCGACCAAACTGCTAAGACGTGTCGCCGATCCAAAAACATTAATTCTGGTAAATAGTGTTCTGATAACGGCAAAGTAGCTATCAGCTTCAGCGCTTGTTCTCGACCGCCTGCAGTGCTGTTTGCAGCTAAAGAATAAAAACGCAGTTCACCCGGAACCGCTACTGTCAACCAGCGGCCGTGAGAGTCAACAGCAGCTTTTAAAGCATCGGGGCCTTGCCTGAAACCCATATCCACCAAGCACTGAGGCTGCCAAGACTGTTCGTTGAGCCAGTAAAGTTTTTGCGAAGTGAGAACGCAGCAGCCGTGGGAAGCAGGTAAAATGCCGCGCACGACTTCGGGCATTATTATAGAAATAGGCATTTCTCCTGTAACTAGCTGTTTTCCCGGCTGACACCAAACCTTCACCTCTGTACCCACAGCAGCGTAGAGATACGTTTCAGTGGCAATTAAAGCCGCCAGCGGTGCAGAAAGTATCAGCGGCTTTGGCTGCGAAAGGCAATAGCTCGCAGTCGGAAATAAATTAATCGCCTGCTGTGATGCTTTCTCCTCATCGACTTCCAGCAAAGACTCTGTTTCCGACGGCCGACTTTTAGCGCCCTTAGTTGCGGGATTTTCCCAAGGAATAATACAGTCGCCCAATTGCCTGACAGCGGGGTCGTACACGATCAGCCGCAGAGCTTGAGCCATTTGGGAAGCACTGGCAAAACGGCGGGCTGGAAGCTTTTCCAAAGATTTTTTGACTATTGCTTGCAAAGGTTCGGGAATGGCGTCGGGAAGTTGCAAGCGTTGATTCAGGTGGGCCCACCTCAAGTCTCCGGGGGTTCCGCCGAAAGGGCGGTAGCCCATTAGCAACTCAAACAGCAGGATTCCTACTGCATATATATCTGACATGGGGGAATAAAGACCGTAAAACCGCTCTGGGGCCATGTAAGCGGGCGAACCGACGGTAGCGTCGGGAGAAATTTCTTGGTGGAGGCGAGTGGTACCGATTTCTGGCAGCCGGCGCGCGATGCCAAAGTCAGACAGCCGCGGCGACCAACCTTTGGCTCCTAAAGTTAGGAGGATATTTTCGGGTTTGATGTCGCAGTGAACTACGCCGCGGCGGTGGGCGTAGTCTAAGCCTGCTAAAAGTTCCATGACTAGCTGCAAACCTTCGAGCAGCCGCAACGGGCGGTCTTGTTTGAGCAGGTTGCGGAGGGTTCCTCCCTCACAGTAGTCCATAACCAAGTATCTGCCTGTAGCTGTGTGTTCTAGAGCCCGGCAGGTGACAATGTTGGGGTGCTGCAAGGTGATCAGAAACCACAGCTCTCGCAAGAATTCGCTAGTTGGGGCTTTTTGATGGCTGAGTTCTTTGAGAGCGACCAGTTGGCTGGTCAGGCGGGAGTCCTTGGCGGGAGCTTCTCGAACGCTGGCACAAAAGACTTGACCAAACTGTCCTTGTCCGACTAGCCCTAAAATGCGGTACTTAGAATTTTGCATCGGTCTAATTATAGGAAATGCTTGAGCTAGTATTAAAATATGTAAAGAATTCTGACAAAAATTCAAATTTTTGAATCGATCGCCAGGTACAGCCTATGTTATCTCAGGTTCATTCTCAGCCTCCTTGAGAGCGATCGCACACTCGCACCTACTAAAATCCTTGACTTTCCGAATCAGTATCAATCTTGCCGAATGCGAGTGTCGGATCGGAAATTACCTGTGGCTGCTATTTTAGTCGATCGCGAGTATTACAGTTTTTTCAAGGCAGTCAAGGAACAGTCTAAAGTTTTAGCCATCGCAGCTAAGCTGGACAATAGGCGCGACCCAAGAGCGATTACCAAAATACAAGCGCGGTTATGAAATCTGGGTGAGATCGCCTGCAGCCGATGCTCTGGCGGCCAAGCCATCTTAACCTTTTTGAGTGTTAACCAAATTTTTTGTGGCTTGGAATATTATGTGGAGCGTAGTTGGTAAATACTCAATTTGATAGGAGCAAAAATCAATATGGTTAAAATTATTAAACTAGATCCAATTGCCGAGGAAATGGCAGTAGAAACCCGATCGAATATCCTATCTGCCCTACTTTCCAAAGACTTAGACGTTCTCAAGGAATGCGGGGGGCGGGGTATGTGTGCGACCTGCCACGTGTACATTAAAGAGGGTATGGAAAGTTTGTCTGACATGAACCGCCGGGAAAGGAGGACGCTGGAGGTCATTACTACAGCTAAAGCAAATTCGCGGCTTGCTTGTCAGGCTCAAATTATGGCTGAGGGTGTAGTTGTACAGTTGCCTGCAGGGATGTACATTAATGCGATTGAAAATGTGGAAGCTCTGATCGGCCGCCGGGCCCAGCAAGATTTGTTACATCCAATTACGGGTCAAGTAGTTGTCGAATCGGGAAAGTTGATTACCCGTTCCATCGTGACTCAGCTTAATGAAACCCGTTTCCAAGTAGGACAGTATTTAGTTCGGACTAAAGAAGCCTGAAGTACCAAGGCTAATATAATTGCGGATGGGGGGGCCGCCAATTAACTAAAAACTTGATATGTTGTATTTGAACAGATTGTTGCCCAAAAGAAAAAAATCATATGTTGAGCCAACTTGCACGTTTGAGCACCGAAGCAGACGGACGCTACGCCACCGCTGAAGAACTCGTATTTTTGAAAGACTACTTTCACTCTTTGAATCACCGGATGAGTGCATATAAAAAAATTCAAGCCTCTGAAAAAGAAATAATTCGGCAAGTGGAAGCACAAATGCTGTCTCTCGACCCTAATTTATTTCGCCGAGGGTCTCAAGATGTGACAGAAAAGTGCCGTGGAGATATTGTGCGGGTGTTGAGGCATTCTGCGGCAGCATTGTTGATTAATGATACTGAACGCTTGCGCGATCGCCTGCTGCTTTGGTTGCAAACTATTTTAAGTGCTGTTCAAGTTCGGAATACTGCAAGCGTGACCTACGAAGTTATGAAAAAGGTACTCAAACAATATCTCACTGTGGAAGAAAGGAACCTATTTTTTCCGATTCTGGACATCAACCGCACTTTACTTGGCAAATAATCAAAGGGGATGTCACCTTAAGGCTGATAAATTGTGCCGTTAGGAAGAATAGCTCCACTCAAGTTTGCTCCTCTCAAATCGGCCTCAGTCATAATGGCTCCCCGGAGATTGGCTCCTGTTAAGTCAGCTTTCCGCAAGTTGGCTTTACTGAGATTAGCTTGGCTCAAGTCAATTTCATGCAGGCAAGAATTAGAAAGGTTGGCTTCGATCAGGTAGGCTAGGCTTAAGTTGGCTTTGCTGAGGTTGGCTCCGCTCAAGTTAGCTTCCATTAGATAAGCACCCCTGAAGTTAGCTTCGTTCAACAATGCCTCTGTCATATTGATTCCAGTTAAAAGTTTGCGGCTCAAATCTACACCGCTGAGGTCGGCCCCGCTAAAGTTGATACCGCTTAAGTGGCAGCCATTCAAAGTAATATTTCTTAAGTAGGTTTTGCTCAGGTCTGCTTTGCACAAATTGGCTCTGTCCAAGCAAGCTTCGCTGAGGTCTGATTCGCTCAAACACGCGCCGTTTAAATAGGCTTGAGTCAGGTTCGTTCGCCTGAGGTTAGCTTTCAACAGGTTGGCTTTGTTGAGGTTAGCACGAGTTAAGTTGGCTCCGACTAGGTTGGCTTTGGACAATTCGGCTCCGGTTAGCTGTGCTTCGGTCAAGTCTGCTTCTTTGAAACTCGTGAGACTCAAGTTTGCACCTTGGAAGTTTGCCCCGTTGAGATTGGCTTTAATCAGATAGGCTTTACTGACATTGGCCTGGCTGAGGTTGGCTTTGCTGAGGTTGGCCGCGCTCATATCTGCACCTATGAGATTGGCTTTGGGGAGAATTGCTCCGGTCAGGTTGGCCCAGTTCAAGTGAGATCCGGCGAGGTTGGCGCCGGTGAGATTGGCGCCGGTGAGATTGGCTCCGCTGAGACTGGCTGCCATGAGGTTGGCACCGGTCAGATTGGCTCCGCTGAGGTTGGCTTTGCTGAGGTTGGCTCGGCTGAGATGGGCTTTGGTGAGGTCTGCTCCGCTGAGGTTAGCGCCGATTAAGTAGGGTCGTTGCTGGTGTTCGTTGAGGTTTGCCAAAATCAGAGTTGGGGCATCGCTGGAACGGTATAAATCGATCGGACTCAACACAATGCCGCGGAGGTTTGCCAGTCTAAAATCTCTTTCGCCGGCTGCATATCGATTTAAAAGTTCGTTTGCGTCCATTAAGTTCGATCAAAAAGTTTGAGGTTGTGATTGTTTTTAAATTTTAAGAGTTTCTAAGGTAAGTTATGAATTGTCTAGCTGCGAGTTAGAGTACGGTTTTTTTTAATAGCTCAAACCCGATTTTTTAACTCTGTAGCTTTTTATAAATTAACTCAGATTTTTGATGGTACGGTGGATGCAATGCCTGACGAACAAGAGAGTTGACAGCTATTAACAATAAACTAATAGCTGTCAAACAAGTCATTTTTTTTTGCAAAGTTGACTGATAATAGCTTCGTGATCTTGTCGTTCTTCGACCATAGATTCGGCAGGTTGGAGGCGATCGCGCAGCCCTAAAATAAAGCGGTTACAGTCCGAACCCAAGGATTCGCAGGAGGTTTGCAGGCAGTAGAGTTCTCGACCTGTGAGCTGACTGAAGAACGAACTTAAGATGCCGGCTTCTAAAAAACAGGCTGGTCGCTTCCACTTGGGAGCTGTTTTAGCAAAAAGAGAGTTAGCAATTTTTACTATTAAAAATCCCTGTTCGGAATAGCTGGGGTCAATTTCAAATGTTCCCCATCCGTGAGTTTTCCAGCACTGTTGTAAGGACTGAAGAAATTCTACCATTTCCATTTCTGAAACTGGCTGACCGTAGTATTCGCTGACTTCTTCGCAAAAACGCACGTAGAAGTTTTTTCCCCACCAGCGACCGCAGTTGAATAGCACTAGGCGCGAGGCTTGACCGGTTTCTTGTTCTAAGCCAATATAAATGGCTTGAATCAGTGTTTCTGGGAGTGCTATGAGCCGATCGCCCCGGCGGTTCTCGAGCAGGCCGAGTTCGAGGTCGCCTCGGACGTAGGCATCGCTGGCAAAGTAGTTTCCAGGGAGTCGGGGCTCTTTGAGCAAATCAGCAATATTAATCATCGGGAATTGGGAATTAGGAATTGGAAATTGGGAATTGGAAATTGGAAATTTGCTTATTATTTATTACCTTGGTCAAGAATAATTGACTGCGCTTCGTCTAAAAATGGCTGTAATATAGCCCGGGCTTGCTCGGAAAGCAGTTCTTTTAAACGAGTTTGCAGCAGATTGCAAACAGTGGCTTCAATATTTTGAGTTTGGTGGGCTTCGACTATGCCGGAAAGCCAGTCTCTGAGGCGCTGTTCGAGAAAATCTCGATCGTTGAGCAGCATGGCCATAGCGCAGTACCGCAAGACTAACAGCCAGTGTTTGAGCGATCGTTCTAAAGTTTCTTGTTTTTCATCGGGGAATGTTTCTTGTAGTTTGTTGGCTACTGGTTGGAAGATGCTTGCTTCCTTCTCTCGCAAAAATTCGTAAATTTTTAAGCGTTGGGCGAGGGTTGCAGCTTGACGCTTAAAAGCTATGAGTTCTTCTGTTTTTAGAAAGCCGTTTTCTGCCTGATCCAGCAGCGCCTCAATCTCAGGGTGCATGATTTTAATTAAGTGGTAATCGGTAATTGATAAAAGGAAGAAAGAAAGAAAGAATACGGATCGGAGACCGGGGAGGAGGGAGGAGGGATTACCATATTTTTTGTTTTCCATTCCCCAAACAGATTAAAACAGGTCGAAGAGGTCATCAATGGTGACTTCTGCGGGTTCAGAAATAGAAATTGCTGGTAACGGTGGCGGTAGGGGCAGGGCGCCCACTTCGGGAATTCCTTCCCAAGAAATAGCTTGAAAAAAGTCTGCTACTGCCTGGGTTAAATCCATCGCTTGACTGGTGGTCGAGCCATTCTGGGTTTCTAAAGGTTTTCCCAGCCAATTATAGTGACCAAAGAAGTCTTGGACAGACTTGTCCAACCATGAACTTTGACTTTTCATCTTTCTTCTTGCCTGGAGAAGCCCACAATCGCACTCTCGATCGCGAAATTGATGGGAGGAAAGGCAGGGCAGGGGATGTGCCTTTCCAAGTTGTTTACCGCAATATTTCACCGTGTTGCAGTCGAGTTTGAATATCGCGGGCGTTGGCACCTTCGTTGAGCCAAAATGCTGCTGCATCAATTTTATCAGGGTTGCCGAGCAGGAACTTGCAATATGTTTCTCCCATTGAGTAACATTGGAGTTCTATGCAGCTCAGAGGCTTTTTGACTAGAGATCCGAAGAAACCAGCGAACAAACCGGCATATAGGTGACAAACCGGTTTGCCTACGTCTCCCAATGTGCGAGCAACTGCTGAGTCAAAGAGGTTGATGAAGATGCAGCCGTGTTTGCGATCGCTCATGTCAACTTCCCAGCGACCCCAACCTTGAGCTGTGAAAGGCCACCACCAAGTTTCTAGCAAAAACATGAGATTTGACTGGCGGATGTTCTGGCTGAATTCGGCACTAAACCATTTTTGAAAAAATTCGGAATCTTGGAGCCCCCAATGGCAACCAATAGTATACATGATGACAGAGGAAGCCGGGCCTACTTCTTCTTCGAGTCCCTCCACCAAACCGATAATGAAGTCTTCGCTGGTAAAAATGTTGCGCGACTTATTCCAGTCGTTAATTGTACCTATCTGGCGATCGAAGGCAAAAAAATCCTGAAACCTATAATGGCTGTGAGTTTTAGGATGCTTTTGCTTCAGTCGCGATTCGCTGGAGGTCAAGATTTCTTTTTGGGCAGTAGAGACCATTGGCGGGTTATTCCTTTTTGATGTTGTTTGCTGAAAATTAGACTCAAATATACTGGCCTGTGTATCCAATTTAACTTCATTTTTCTGAAAGCAGGCACAGGGTACAAATTCTTACTGCAATATAAAAGTTGAAAATTCTAGGATGCTAAATTTGGGCGCTTGTTGCGACTTCTGCCTTCGGACAACTGCTGTCAGAGTGCTGGCGAAAGTGGGTATAACCTTAAACGGCTATGTGTTATCGTTTTGTGCAAGCTGTCCACTATATGTATAGGGCATATGAGATGAAAAATCACGCTTGTATTGCAATAGGCATCAATCAATATCAGTTACTCCAGCCTTTGAGTTATGCCCAAGAGGATGCAGAGGCACTGTACGGTTTTTTGACTGAGGAGGCCGGTTTTGCGACGGATGGGTGTCTGCTGATGACTGATAGCTCGCCGTCGCTGTGGGGTCAATCAACATATCCGAATCGGGAGAATATTCTGAGGTTGACCCAAAGCCTGTGTGCGGAACATCTGCAACAGGGAGATTTACTCTGGTGTTTTTTTAGCGGCTACGGTGTCAGTTATGAAGGCAAGGATTATTTAATGCCTGTTGACGGCAATCCGGCAGACATTCAGGGTACGGGGATTCCGGTAGAGTTGCTGTTGAATACTCTGAAAAACGCTCCTACGGAAACGGTGTTGGTGCTGGTTGATATGAACCGCAGCCAGATTGGGAAAGCGGGGGACAAGATCGGCTCTCAAACGGCCGAGCTGGCGCGGGAACTGGAAATCCCGACGGTGCTTTCTTGCCGCCCGAATCAAGTTTCGCGCGAAACTTCGGCTTTGCGTCAGGGGTTTTTTACGACGGCGCTTTTGGAGGGACTGCGATCGGGACAGTGCACGACCCTTAAGGGTTTAGACCGTTTTTTGAGCGATCGGCTGCCGGAGCTGTGCGACCACCATTTGCGTCCCAAACAAGAACCTTTGATGGTGGTGAATCCTCCGGGAAAGGCTCATTTGGTGATTTTGCCAGATGTTTCTGAGGTGCCAACTGCTGTATTGGCAGGACGCAATGGCAATATGGCGGTTAATGCCGCTGATGGGTTCGATCGCCCGCAAATGGCGGCGGCTACGGCTCGAGTGGAGCTGCCTCCGGCAGTTCGCAACGCTGAGGATTCGTCGGTTGAGATGCCACCTGCGTTGCAGCCGGATGCTGCGGGCCCGGCCGATCGGGGAGGCGATCCACCCAACTTGCAAAAGCCCGAGGATCGGGATAACGGGGGGTCGGACAAATCATTTTTGCAGCAGCTAGTTTTGTGGAGCTCAGCTACGGCTTTGGTGCTGCTGTTGGGTGTTTTTCTGACGAACAAATCAATTTTTATCGGTCAGCAGGAAGGAGATCCTCGATCGCCCGCTGAAAATGCCCAAAACTCTGGATCTCAAAAATCTGCTGGTGCTGGGGGGTCGCAGAACCAACCTCAGGCGGTGCAAGCAGTGACTGGAAGCAAGCAGCCACAATCGAGCCAGCAGGTGTGGGCTGAGGCGAAAACTTTCCTCAAGGATGGTTCGGCTTCTAGTTTTAATAAAGCAGTGGCTAAGGCTCGAACGATTCCGGCTAGCGATCCGCTCTACCCGCAGGCTCAGCAGGATATTGAGCGCTGGAGTTTAACGATTTTGGATATAGCTAACGGGCGGGCTGCTCGGGGCGATTTCCAGGGGGCGATCGGGGCTGCTAAATTGATGCCTGATGTCAATAAGCCTGTTTACAATCAGTCGAAACAGGCGATCGCTCAGTGGGACGAGCTATCCAAAGACCAGGACATAAATGTTGCTTTGCTATCGGCTGCTAAGGGTCAAATTAAGCGGGGGGTTGCGTCTTCTTACAGTAAAGCCATCCAGCAAGTTAATAAGATTGAGCCCGGTCAGCCGAAGTATGAAGAAGCTCAGCAGTTAATTGGAGAGTGGAGCGAAAGTATTCTCACAATTGCTCAGTTGCGCAGCTCTCAAGGAAAGCTCAAAGAGGCAGTTGAAGCTGCATCGCTGGTGCCGTCGGGTACTAAGAGTTATCAGCCGGCTCAGAAGGAGATAGCCAATTGGAAAACTAAGCTGCAACGCCAGAAAAAAGGTTGATTTAGTTGATAATTTCTCGGTTTCCCACCGGGAAATTATCTTAGGAAGTCGCCGAAATAGGTCGATAGGTCGATCGCTCAATACCTCTTGATATTGCAAAAATAGATCTACACATCGATAATTTAAAACCCATAACTTTATTCACCATTCCCCCCCGCAGCTTCGGTTCGAGGGGATTTTATATGCTGGCATATCGATTCGTTTTTGTATAGTGAAAGATATCGTATCGGGAAGTTAGTTAATATCTCTAAGTCACGCCAAAATCTCGATAAACCTGCCCCTCCACAGTCAAAAACCAGATTTTTTTGACCCAAAACATGGCTGGAGTGATATTTTTTGTCTAAAAAAGAGTTGCTTCGCCAGTCATAAATAAGTCAGTTTGAATCTCAAATTATAAGATTTAATTGGGATTTTCATAAGTTCCGCTTAGATGGTTGATTTCTTCTTAGTTTGAACTTTAAAAGCGAGCAAATTGGCGAGATATAGTTGCTCTTAAATACTAACAACGTAGGCAAAAGCTGCACATTTAACCTTGACAGTGCGGATATTGCCGTGTTGATTACCCCAGATTTTTTGCTTTTAAAAACAAGCGACGGGTGGAATACTGTTTAAACTTGTGCTGTTTTTAGCTAATAAGCATAAATCTATCTGTTATAAATTATACAAAATCCGCCCTGAGTGGTAATTGTAATTGGCGAGCGATCGCCCCCAATGAATTCAGAAAACAGATTCACCGCCACAGAGTGCAAAATGTCAGCGTTCTCAAGCTGGGAGTCTTGGTTGGCGCGCACATCACAAAGCTACCTTAATTAACACAAATAAAGGCTTTGCAAGAAAAGCAAAAAATATATTTTTGAGAAAAAAGAATAAAAACTTGCTCGATTGTGGTAGCCCAGGTAACAACACGTATGCCTGAAGTTATAGTCCACAGCGAGGCTTGCGGGCAGATCTAATTAAATAGGGTGAGGTGGCAGTGTTCGGGTGTTAAGAGGGGCTCTCGAAGAGGAAAGTTCGGCGAGCGATCGCTTCCCAATGGGGGATGATAAAACTTAGGGAGGCAAGGATCGGGAGACAGTGCTGAACTTTTTGAGTTCTCAAAAGTAGCGTTAGCACTAAACTCTGCCGTATTGTCGGATACAAGCAAAATTTGTAACAGTTCTTAACTATGAATAATTCTGCCAAAACTGCTAGCATAGTGACACTTTTGCTAGCAAAAACAGATAAAGTAAATAAAGTTAGCTAGCTCTAGACGGCCCGATCCCCATCCAGGGGATGTTGAATCAATTTGATTCATACCAAGCGGTTTTAGAGTTACAATTGGAACCAAAGCATCGCTATTTAACTGAGTTCTTTAGTTACTTTTACTTTCAGCTATGAACGTGGATTTTATCAAAGCCCAAGTCAGGTTGCTACAGGGTGCAAGTTCATCGGAGCGAGAAACCCTTATTAAAAACATCGGCGTCTGTGCTGGAGTGATCAGACCCGGAGAGTACGTGACTCCCCAGCGGAAGCACGCCATCACTCTCTGGCTGCAAACAAATGCGGTTCGCCTCCGGCTTCCCCAACTTCCTCTGGATTTATCGGGTCAAAAGCCTTAACAGGGAAGTAATCAAGGGGTAGCGACAGAATCAAAGAAATTAGTCAATCTTGCCGAAAAGTGCTTTTTTATTGAGCTTTACAGCATCAATGAGACACCGTATAAGATTGAAAAAATGTTTGTAGGGAGAGTTGGGCTCGAAAGACGCCTGCAGACAAGAAGCGGTCTACCGCCTTGGTAAAAGCAGGAAGTGAACATCAAACCTGCTCGAAAAGTAGATTTGAGTAAGTTTCACAAAACGGATTATTGTGCACAACTATAACCTGGGTTATTTGCTTTTAGATTTGAGATTCACGATTTAGCTCGTACTGCATAAATTTGCTATTTGTGGATCGCCTGAAAAATTATCCTATTCAATAGGTATAACTAATTACAGGGGCAGTCACTGAACTGCCCTTACTTTTGAACCAGAAGGCGTAAATGCTGCAAGTTACAATCAACGCATCTACTTGCAGATAGATTTTAAGCGAAATCTCGTGTAAGCTGCCGGGCCTCTATATTTTCTGTTATGTTCGAGAGGGGAGGGGGAGAAGAGGAGAGAAGGAGAGGATTTGACGAGTTTTGATAGGGAATTAATATCATCAAACAGAAAGATTTATTACAATTAACTTGCTTTCTAATATATTGGTAAACAAAAATACTGTGCCGAAAAAACAAAAATTTCCTTATTTAGTTGGTTCTCGGTGGACTTCACACCAAAAAACTTGGGGGTGGCGGCACTTTCAAGTAGTCAACCGAAAAAATGAAGGTAAATGGGTATTTGCGGAAATGGTGGCGGCTTGCGATCCAAATGTCCGTTTTTGGCTGAATGCGACACAGCTCAAAGACCGATCGCTCTGGCAAGCTGGATGGCAGTCTACGCAAGAATTAGAGGAATTAGAAGCAGCCGAATAATCAAAGACAGCGCTTTAGGGTAGAGTGAGGTAGAGATTGCTAATGAATAATAGCAACAGGGTAAAATAATGTAATGACAAAAAAAGTTGTGTTATCGATCTGTTTGCTAATTAGTGCTGCATGGGGCGGTGGATTTGGCAAAGTGTCGATCGCAACTCCAGCGATCGATCGTACCAAAATTCTGTCTGCCGATATTCCAGAAGCTGCAGCGGACTTGTCCGGCTTAGTCTTGACTTTACAAGACTTGCCCCAAGGTTTTACAGAGATGTCATCTGACGATGTGGCAAATTTCAAAAATCAACTCAGCCAGGGCCCTGACTTTAAGCCAGCCAGCATCTTTGCGTACCAAAAAATCGATCGCAAGCTGTTTCAACTTCAATTGCTAATAGGATTTACAGTGCAACTGTCAAATCCGATCCAACAAGCTACCTTCGATCGAGCAATCCGTGAAGGGTTTGCTGCAAAAGCATTCTCTCAAGGTTTAAACCGTAACAAGGAATCGCCGTTCACTCATCCCGCCGCTTTAACTTTGCAAGACAAGATTGGCGAAGTATCGGCCGGGTGGAGAAGTCAAGGAAAAATAAAAAATATACCCATGAATGTCGATATGACGCTATTTCGACGGGGGAAAATAGGGGTTTTTATGACAACTATATATCTCGACGGCACTACACCGACTATCACGATTAGCGAAGCAGCGCGCAAATTCGACAGCCGGATGATGGAATTGAAACCTGATTTAACTCAACCGCAATAAGTGGGTGGTGCAACCTCTAAAAAAATCAGCCTGATACTTGCAGATGACACTGAGATTAGTTACACTAACAAAACTCGGGCACAAATAGCAGAGAAACCCGACTTTTCTGTTATTTGTACAGATGTCTGCCAGCAGAAATTTTCGTTAATCAAACCCTGGTGCTGCGTCCAGGAATGATATCATGTTTGTTGAAGTGCCAGTTATAAAATTTTGTCAAAAAAGTAGAGGCTGGTTTATAGATATTGTGGATGTGAATTACAGATTGTTGGTAAAAGCTACCACTACAAGTATTGTGGTTGAGTTACCCGAAATGATATGACTGAGAAGAAAGATCGCGATTACAATATATTAAGACCGCAATACCTATGGTTGCCGCTGTTTCCTTACAAAATGCCTGCAAAATCTACAACAAAATCCCGGTTGTCAATGACCTTTCGTTCACGATTGAAGCAGGAGAAATGTTCGGTCTCCTTGGCCCCAACGGTGCCGGCAAATCGACGACTATTCGGATGCTGACTACCCTGACTAAACTCACCAGCGGTCAAATTCAGGTAGCTGGATATGACGTGATGCGGCAAAGCTTGCAAGTAAAACAGTCCATCGGCGTCGTACTCCAACAAACTAGCGTTGATACTGAGCTTTCCGTCTGGGAAAATATGGAGTTTCACGGGCGGATGCACCACATCCCAAACCCGAAACGGCAACAGTTAATTACACAGTGGTTGGAATATGTAGAATTATCAGAAAGGCGAGCTGATTTAGTAAAAACTTTATCGGGAGGAATGAAGCGGAGGTTGCAAATTGCCAGAGCTCTTTTGCATGAGCCGAAAATCTTATTTTTGGACGAACCGACTGTAGGGTTAGACCCACAAACGCGGCGTCGGTTGTGGGAAATTATTCTAGATTTGAACAAGCAGGGAATGACAATGCTGTTGACAACGCATTATATGGATGAAGTGGAGTATTTGTGCGATCGCATCGGCATTATGGACGGCGGCAAGTTAATTAAACTGGGAACATTGGCCCAACTGCGGCAGGAACAGGGTCAAGGGTTAGTGATGAAGCAAATAGGCGATCGCTGGGAATACAAGTTTTTCCCTACTCTGGAAGAAGCTAATTTATATCTGGATGGCAAAGCCGATAAAACTGGGATGATGGTTCGTCCTTCTAATTTAGAGGATATTTTTGTAGAATTGACTGGCCGACAGTTAGATTGATAAATGGCAGAGCGCTAAATGTAATATTTTAAATTTTAAAATTGGCGATGAAAACGGCAATTTGTTTGATCGAAAATCTCAGATTCAGTCCGGGAAGCAAAAAAGGTTTAACGCTATAATTAGAGCGTTGAGGTGCGTCATTACGCATCATAAATTGAAATTTTATGCGTCCCAGACTGAAATTGAAAAAAAAAGAAAATAGAAAGAGTTGGGTTTCCTTCCTCAACCTAACATATACTTTCAATGATTTGTGTAAGGGGAATGTTTATTACTAATTCTCTTGATTCACGACACGGAAGTTATGGAAATACGGATAGCTGTTGTTTTCCTGCTTCCTGGTTCCTTCTTCTTTCAACGTCCCAATTAATAATTCCAAAATGGCTCGCTTAGCCACAACAATAGAAGCCATATTGTACCTAAAAGGTCAGCCAGTGCCGCTGGCAGAAATTGCAGAAATTGCCAAGTGCGATCGATCCGAAGCCGAAGACGCCATCATTGAACTCATGTCTGACTCGTCCCGCCGCGAGAGTGCATTAGAAGTCGTCGAAACTCCGACGGGATACAGCCTGCAACTCAGAGAAGAGTTTGCTAGTTTAATGCAAACTTTAATACCTCCAGAATTAGGTGTTGGAGCTTTGCGAACGCTGGCGGCGATCGCCCTCAAAGGCGGCATCGCTCAGCCTGACTTAGTTAACTTACGAGGTTCAGGAGCTTACCAACAAGTACAGGAACTTGTCGAAATGGGTTTCGTCCGCAAACGGCGACCAACTGAGGGGCGATCGTATTGGTTACAAGTTACCGATAAATTTCATCGGTACTTTCAAGTAGACCAACTGCCAAAACAATTGCAAATTGACTTTCAGGCAAATTTGTACCCAAGCAAAGACGAGTAGTTTAAAGTAGAATGTAACAAGCCAGAAATTAAGAATCGCCAAATGGTTTTTCACCCTGACTTTGACAGTTCCAATGCCCAACAAACAGCAGCCAATCCACTTCTGAAGTACCTCCAACACCAATCCCCGGAGGTTCTAGCCCGCGTCGCCAAGTCCGTCAGCCCAGAAATCAAAGAAATTATCTCTCATAACGTTCAAGGACTTGTCGGCATCTTGCCTTCAGACAATTTTAACGTCCAAATTACCACTGACCGCGAAAACTTAGCAGGTTTGCTAGCTTCAGCGATGATGACCGGCTATTTTCTGAGGCAAATGGAGCAGAGGATGCACCTAGAAGAAAATTTAACAAACACCAGCTCGATTCAACCAAACTCTTCCAAAGAGAAGTAAAAATATCAACGAGTTGGGGAATGGAGAAAGATGAAAGCTGTCCAAAAAAATAAACAGTCCTGAACGCACAAGGAATTAAGAAACCGGGTTTTTAACCGGATATCCCTTGCGCTACACCGAGGGTTTTGGTCAAAAAACCCGGTTGCTACGTCCAGGACTGTAAACCATCAGATTCATCTTTCATCCTCCAGCGTTTGCCACTAATACCAGTTTCAAAAAAGAATGCAACTGCAGGTAAGCTCCAAATCCTTATGCAGTAAGTCATTCCCAATTATTTAATCGAAAATCGAAAATGGTATCAGCCACCAGCGGGGCTACCTGATAAGGGAAAAGCACCAGGACGTACTTTAATTGTCTCAACTTGACCCAAACGGTTAATTTCTATTTGGAGTTCTTTGCCCACAGCAGTGTTTTCCACCCGTTCTTGCACGTCCCCGGGAGTGTTAACCGCAATTCCATCAACTTTTTGAATGACATCTCCGGCGCGCAAGTCGGCTTTTTGAGCGGGGGAATTTTCCACGACTCGCGTCACGGCTACGCCTCGATCGAGGGTAATTTTATTATTATCGAGCTGTTTGTTGAGTTCAGCCTTGGTGGCGGGACTCAAGCTGACCATTTGAATGCCGAGATAGGGATGTTCGGCTTTACCTTTGGCGAATAACTGATCGGAAACTCGTTTGGCGGTTTCGATCGGAATTGCAAATCCCAAGCCCTGAGCGTCGGCGCGAATGGCTGTATTGATACCAATTACTTCGCCTTGGTCGTTGAGCAGGGGGCCGCCCGAATTGCCGGGGTTGATGGCGGCGTCGGTTTGGATGAAGCGGACGCGCTTGTCGGGGATGCCTACTTGGGAACTCGATCGACCCGTAGCGCTGATAATGCCCACAGTCACGGTATTGTCGAGACCTAAAGGATTGCCGATCGCGATCGCCCACTGTCCCGGTACAATATTGTCCGATCGGCCCAAAGCCACCTGCGGCAGTTCCTTGGCATTAATCTTAACAACAGCCACATCCGTCAACGGATCGACTCCCTGCACCTTACCCTCAAACTCGCGGCCGTCTTTGAGAGTCACCTTGACAGTATCCGTCCCGGAGACGACGTGAGCATTAGTAACTATGCGGCCGTCAGGAGTGAGAATAAACCCCGAACCGGTACCTCTCTTGACTCGTTCTTCCGGCTGCGGCAAATTGTCCCCAAAAAACCTGCGAAACAAAGGATTTTTGAAAGCTTCCGGTACTTGATTGGCCACTTTGCTCGATGCGTCAATCCGCACTACAGCAGGGCCGACTTTTTCGGCTGCTTCAGCAATAAAATTGGGATTGCTGCGATCGACCGCCTCATTTTCCTGAACCGGAGGAGACGGATAGGGCGGGATTTGGTTGCGCACTACGGGCAAAACCGATCCGGTTTCCAGATTGCTTGAGCCTTGCAGATAGCGATTGCCCAACCATCCCATACCTCCCCCGATCGACAGCAAAGTCACATAAAGGGTCGCTTGCTTAAAAGATAAACTCATTTAATAACTCCCGCTAAATACCTCATCCCCGCAGACACGTTCCGAATCGAGCATTTTTGTCTTGACGACGGGAAGGAAGCGGGGCGGGGCGTACCGCTTCCTCAAGAACATAACTGTTAACAGGCAGGCGCTGACAGGGATCGCAAGCAATTTTTGCCTGATTTCCCATGAGCGACCAAAACTAATAATTCTCATCCTAACTTGGCTTAGCCTGGGATTTACAGTCTGAGGGGCGGCTAGAGCTTTCAAATATGCAGTTTCGCTCGACTCGAAAACTGTCAATTGTTCATAATGAATACTTTTTTGTCTAGACATAATGACTTTTAAACGCTTATTTCCGCTGATTTCTGCACTAATGTGGTCGATCGCACCCGTTGGGAAAGCGGTGGCAAATACCGAGATCCTACCTGCAAATCTTCCTTCAGGTACACCTGTAGAAAACCCCGACCCCGCCCGCGATTGCCCGAGTCCGGCTATGTCTCGGTTGCGCCGCCACACTGCAGCCCAGGGCGAAACCATAGAAAGCATCGCGCGGCAGTACAATGTGATTCCTGCAGCGCTGATCGGGATAAATCCGATGTTGCGGGGCGGTGGAGTATCTGCTGGAAGTACGATCGTCATTCCTCCGTACAGTGGCATCGAGGTAGAAGTGCCTGCGGGCTGGAATTGGCAAAAACTGGCAGAAGCTTACAAAGTGCGCGCAGATTTGCTATTTGAGGCGAATGGGTGCAGGCCTTTGGGGAAAACGGTGTTTGTGCCTGCGGTGAATAGGTCGATCGGGCCTTCTATCAATCTCGATGCGGCGCGATCGGTGCAAGGATTTCCGCTGCCGGCCCCAGCGGTGGAAGCTTTGCGTTACGGGCGGCAATTGCATCCGGTCCTGCGCGAATTTTTTTTCCACAGCGGCGTAGATTTTTTGGCGTCGGAGGGTACCCAGGTTTTGGCGGCAGGCGAGGGGACTGTCGCCTTTGCCGGGCCCCAAGGGGATTACGGGAATTTAGTGGTGGTCAACCATCAAGCGGGGAAGCAAACGCGCTACGCTCATTTGAAAGATATTGCGGTAAAAGTCGGTCAAAAAGTGCAGTCTGGAGAAGTTTTGGGAACTGTGGGGACGACAGGAAAACGGGACATTCCGCCATCTCATTTGCATTTTGAAGTTCGGTACAATTCGGGTTTGGGTTGGGTTGCTGAAGACCCGCTGCTTTATTTGCAAGCCACTGTTAAAAAATAGAATTGGGTAGTTTGAGCGGAATATGAGCTACAACTGTATGTCAATCAGAAGTTCTACGAGATTCCAAAGACCATAGAAGTCACTAAAAAAAAGTAGGTCTGCTGACGATTCAGCTTGCCGGAGATGTGGTCATTTATGAGTTCCAAAGAGAAGAAACAATGGGTCTGGTTAGCCATTGATGCC
The DNA here is from genome assembly GCA_025937335.1 of Microcoleus sp. TY_ISSM_2_bin.22. GTDB lineage: Bacteria > Cyanobacteriota > Cyanobacteriia > Cyanobacteriales > Microcoleaceae > Microcoleus. Next base: position 4,932 of record JAICRN010000010.1, on the reverse strand, counting down.
GATGGCTGTGAGATTGTTGGGGTCTTTGTTGGAGATGGTTATCGGCAGTCAGCAACAAAGCTTTGGCAATCCTTGCCGGCCGTTTACCGCCCGTGTGGGATCGGCTACACCGATTTTTGGGAAGGATACGAACAGGTGCTACGCCTGCAAGCGTCCGAAAAGCCGTTGGCTCATAAACGGGAAAAATCATTTACCCAAAAGCAATTCAACAACACCCTGTGGCAGCAAGTGGGGCGATTGGTTCGTAAAACCTTGTCGTTCTCGAAGAAATTGAGTAACCGTATTGGTGCAATTTTTTACTTTGTACCTCATTACAATGCCTCTCTTGGCTATTGACTATTACTATTCACCACTACCCAAAAATAAAAGTTAGTTTTCATTGGTCAGTTGTCAGTAGCAACCGAATTTGATATCACAGTTCAACTTTTCCGCAGTGCAGCAATAATCTGTGCGTTTGCCTTGGGAAAAGTAAATTGGTCAATTTCGTCGAGAGTCACCCAACGAATTTCATCGCATTCGATCGTTTGCGGTTCACCGCTGATGTGGCGACAGTGGTGCACGTAAAGCCTAACTGTAAAATTAGTGTAGTCGTGGTCAATTGTAATCAAGCGATCGCCAACTTCTACAACAATCCCCAACTCCTCCATTATTTCCCGTTCTATGCAAGCTTCGATTGTTTCCCCAGGCTCTATTTTACCGCCCGGAAACTCCCAGAAACCCCCGTGCAGTCCGTGTTGTCGGCGCTTGTCAATCAAAATTTGTTGTCGGTCGTTCCAGATTGCAGCAACGCCGATAACTTTGTGGGCCAAAGGATAAACAGACATATTAATTAGGAATTGGGAATTGGGAATTTAAGAATAAAATCAATAATTATTCAATTATTTCATCTAAAATCAACAATCTAAAATCTAAAATCTAAAATCTAAAATCTTAAGCCCCCATCTTGGGAGGGGGGCTTGACACTTGTACAAATTAAATGTTAAGAACCGACTAATCGTCCGAGCCGTGTCTCTCACTGGCTTGTATGGACTTTTCAAAAGTCATTCGCTGTTCGGCATTTTTGAGAAAATAACCGCTAATCATTGCGGAAGCGAGCAATCTACCCAGATGTTCGCGACTGGTAGTAACTGTCACCCCGAAGTGTTCCGAAGGCAAATTCCCCAAAAGTCCGACAATATTTCGTTCCATTACTTGGAACACTTCGTGAGAAGTCGGTTTAGACAACTGAGAAACAGTGTCGGGAGGCATGGACTGCACGTATTGCCACAATAAGTTGGTATTTTCTCCGTCTTCTTCAAAGAATTCTGGGGATTTATTAGATGAATTACTCACGAGTACCTCCGTTTCAGAGACAGCTTGTTATGTTACACACGGGCGGTTAAATTAAATAACCATTATCCGATCGCTGCTGATCTTTATTACTAAGTAATTACTAATGTAGCAGGACTATCGCAGCAACCAAGTGGGCACAACCGAATTAAAAGCGGCGGTTTTTACGATTTTAGATTGGGGATTGCCAGGGTTCGATACCCGATCGCCATCCCCAATCTACCTAGCTGGCTAGATAATCGTTGATATCTTGCTTGCGCTTGCGGAGTTTGGTCAAAGCTTCCCGTTCTATTTGCCGCACTCGTTCTCGACTGATGTTGAGACGATCGCCTATTTTTGCCAAGGTTAAGGTTTGCCCGTCTTCTAAACCGAACCGCAAGGCGAGGACTTCTCGCTGTTGCTGAGTCAGCTCTGCCATCAGGTGGTCTAAGTCAGTCCGCAGGGAAGATTGCAGGGCAAAATCTTCTGGGGTAGTACCCGTATCTTCCAACAAATCGCCCAACTCTGTGTCTTGATTGTCTCCCACACGTAAGTCAAGGGAAAGTGGCAGGCGCGCGCGTTCGAGGTATTCCCGAATCTGTTTGGGAGTCAATTCTAGCTCAGATGCCAACTCAGCAGCAGTGGCCGCGCGGCCTAGCTGTTGAGCAAGTTGGCGCTGAGCCTTTTTAATTTTGTTGAGCTTTTCGGTAATGTGGATCGGCAAGCGGATTGTGCGGCCTTTTTCGGCGATCGCCCGAGTAATTGCTTGACGAATCCACCAATAAGCATAAGTAGAAAATCTGTAGCCCTTAGTCGGGTCAAATTTTTCTACTCCCCGCTGCATCCCGATCGTGCCTTCCTGAATTAAATCGAGCAAATCTACATTGCGCTTGATATATTTCTTGGCAACAGACACTACCAGGCGCAGATTTGCTTCCACCATTTGGCGCTTTGCCCTTTCCCCGTGGTCGATCGTCCGCTGCAACTGTTCCTCAGACAGCCCTACTGCCTGTGCCCATTCAGCCGCCGTCGGGTCGCGGCCTAACTCTTCGGCTAAAATATTTTTCTCCTGATGCAGTGCGGTTGAGCGCTGTACCTGTTTCCCGTAGAGTATTTCTTGCTCATGGGTCAACAGCGGAACACGGCCGATTTCCCGCAAGTAAGCGCGAACAGAATCTGTATCTGAGGACTTAAGAGTTTTCATGAGCTTTTCCCGCTGAGGATCTGTGCCTCTAAAGGTTTGCGACATCGCAAACCCCTAGCTTTAGCTGGGAAGGAAAGCGGGCGGGGACTTGCGCTTTCCTTTCATTTAAAGAGGCTTAGTTTTATGGTAGCTAGCTGCTACTCCCACTCAGCACCGTCTCAGGTTAGGTTTTGGTTGGGTCGCACACAATGCTACGTTATATTAAGAATCTTAACATTTCTGAGCTCTTTTGGCTACACTTCTTCATATTTATTTCATGCCAGCCTGAGCTGCACTGAATTAAAGAGTACCTAATTTACCTAGAACTTACGTATGGGGGCCCAGAAACCCGGTTTTTTTAGGAAAAGACACGTTGCAGCCCGTAGACTCGGTAAAAGGCGCTGCTGGAGCGAGGTACGATCGGCGCGATCGCGGGAGACGAATATTGCTGAATATAACTTGGGTTGAATTTTTTTCCATTAATTGCTCACCCCATCAATCCTACCTAAATTCAGCAAGGCTATTCGTTTAAGTCCCGTTAGAACAGCCATATCTTATAGATTTGTCCGTTGCCTTCCTCATAAGGACGTATTTGCCACACACATAGCAGGTTTGGGTAATGTTTAGACTTGAATTTTGTTTAAGTCTCGCGAATTTCTATCAATACAAGCAGTGAATCTAAACAACTCCTAAAATACAACACGGCTGCTGCGGTTGAAGAACTCTTTCTTAAGAGAGATTAGTCGGTTTAATTTTGAGCGAATATTGAATATGACAGATGCCATGTAGTTAAACTGTATCAAATCTTCTAAAAGTTCGATGTCCAAACAATCTGTTGTACTGCTGCAACCAGAGGTTAGCCATCTTATTCGTGAACTTCGGCAACTAACCCAACTGACCCAAGTGCAACTCGGAGAATCGCTGGGTGTTGCTTACCAGACAATTAATCGCTGGGAAAATAAACGGATTCAACCCTCCCCTTTAGCATTAAGGCAAATTCGGACGCTGGTTGCAAAACTGAGTCAATCATCTTCAATTGTCGTTAGAGAAGGTAGCAAAAAGCTTTTAGCTCAGTATTTTTCAGAGAGGCAGGGTGTGTGAGTGATGCCGTAGAGGGGGCCGATCCTAAAAACTTATTTGCAGGCGACAGCGAGATGGCGATGCGGATGCGATCGCACGATTGGTCGCAAACACCGCTGGGTGCTGTCGAAACCTGGTCGGACAGCTTGAAAACGGCTGTGCAAATCCTGTTGACAGAACTCGATCGATCCCAGCAACCAGACAAGACGCAGCTAGAATCTAATCTGCCACAAGAGCTCCCCTCAATAGATGCCTTGCATCAAACTGCCCAAGAATCCGATGCGTTTCGAGTCACGCTCACCAATGCGCTGCGCCCGCTAACTGATGCCAATGAGATTCAGGCGATCGCTGCCCGTGTTCTGGGCGAGTCTCTAGGCGCAAGCCGCGTCATTTACATTGAAGTGTTAACCGGCGGCAAGCAAGTCATCGTTCATAAAAACTACACGAACGGTGTTGCCGAACTAAGCGGGCTGTACTATCTGGAAAACTTTGGACGCAACCTGACAGACGACCATCAAGCCGGACAAACGGTTGTAGTTCCCGATGTGGCGAACAACCCTAAGTACACAGCCAGCCAGAAAGCAAGTTATCAAGCGATTGATATTGCCGCGCATATTGATGTGCCGCTGATCAAAAACAATCAATTTGTCGCCTTGCTAGGGGTGCATCAGGCAAACCGCCGACCGTGGACTGAAGACGAGGTGAAACGAGTCGAGGAAACCGCACAGCAGACGTGGGCAGCCGTCGAGCGTGCCCGTGCTGAAGCTATTTCGCGTGAGAGTCGCACCGAACTCGAACGGCAACTGCGGAAGTTCGACGCGATCGTCGCTGCAATTCCCGATTTTATTTACACCTTTGATTTGGCGGGACGGTTCACGTATGTCAGTCCGGCGTTGCTCAATCTTTGGCAGAAAACTTCGGATGAAGCTTTGGGAAAGAACTTTTTTGAGCTGGATTATCCAACCGATTTAGCGGCCCGACATCAGCAACAGATTCAACAGGTGATCGCCACGCGCCAGCCGCTCAAGGATGAATCCCGCTACTACAATAGCGCAATTGGTACACGCGCCTATGAATACATTTTTGTGCCGCTTTTAGGGATAAACGGCACAGTAGAAGCTGTCGCAGGCGTGACGCGAGACATCACCGATCGCAAACAGATAGAGCAAGCCTTGCGCCAAAGCGAGGAGAAGAGCCGGAATATTCTCGAAAGCATCGCTGAAGCCTTCTTTGCGCTAGATGATAACTGGCGGTTCACCTACGTCAATCGATCTGCCGGGGCACTGCTCGATCGCACTCCAGGGGATTTGATTGGCAAAAATTTATGGGAAGAATATCCAGGACTGATTGGCAATGAGTTG
>JAICRN010000671.1 GCA_025937335.1 Microcoleus sp. TY_ISSM_2_bin.22 | reverse complement strand
GACCTCATACTCTCAGCAGTTAAAATAGCTGGCATGAGGAATGCTGACTTACTATCTCCAAAATACGCGCGCAGCCTGACTTGTCAGGAAAAGTGCCAATAATTCTGAGTGTGGAACTTTGGTGAAAGAATATATTCTCGCGCCTAATCCGGTTGAATAACTCTCGGAATCATTATTAGGCTGGTAGGGCGGGGTTCACCAATCTGCACAATTAGCCAAAGATCCGGCTGAACCCGCCCCAACTGAACCGATTTTTAACTCTAAACCTTAGCTAAAACCGCTTCCGGCTGCTGACTTTGTGCCGCCACTTCTTCTAAATCAGCGCCGTAAATTTCACAGCTATTATTAGGACTTTCAATCAGCTTAATCTTGTGCAACTCTGCGCCCAATTCCCGAACTGGCGATCGCAATAATTGCCCGATCCGAACCGCAATATTTTCCGCAGTCGGCACAACTTTCTCAAAATAAGCAATATCCTTATTTAAAAAAGTGTGATCGAAGGGTTCAACAACATAATCGTCAACGGCTTTTTGCAAAGCTCCCAAATCAGCAATCATGCCAGTCCGCGCATCAATTTCCCCTTTAACAGTCACCTCTAAATGATAATTGTGACCGTGACCGTTGGGACGAGCACATTTGCCGTAAACTTCCGAGTTTTCTTCAAAACTCAAATCGGGACGAGCCAACCGATGGGCGGCGCTAAAATGAGTGGACAAAGTTAAATAAGCTTCCATTCCGTTTCCTAAATATTCAGCCCAAAGTTCGGGGTGTTCAAACAATTGAATTTTGCTCACAGGTAAATGAGGGGCTAGCCGCAGCCAAATTTGCCGTGCTATGTTTTCGGTAGTTGGCAGAGTCTGCTCAAATTCCGGCCACGCTTCGTTAAGGTAGGAAAAATCTAGATCCTTGATAACTTCCCGCTTGATGACGTGCTTGACATCAGACAGGTTGAGCACCATGCCGTACTCGTCTAGTTCGCCTATCATGGAAACGTAAAGGACGTAATTGTGTCCGTGTCCCGGTGCGCGGGCAGTTGGGCCAAACCGCTCAAAGTTCTCGGCTTCGCTTAACTCCGGCAGCCAGTACCGATGACTCGCCGAAAACTGTGCCCGACGATTGATGATGCACTGCATAAAAGTCAAGTAGGGTAAGCTTGTTAAGTTCTGTAAAGGACTTACTTCTTAAGGATAAACTAATTTTTGCTGGAATTTTTCGATAATTTGAGGGTGCTGTAAATGAATTTCTACCAATTTTCCAGATATTGGCAACAAGTCGCTATTCGATCGAGCCGCAGGGCCCATTTTACGCCACAACACAGATATCCGGGCGAAAATATCGCTACAAAACAGTTTCTCGCCATCAGTTGCTAACCCATCAGTTACGAGTCTTTGAGAGAGAGTGCCACTGACCCGCACCTGTAACAGCGCGCGCCGGAAATTTCGAGTTTTTAGTCTTGGCCCTGCCATCGTTAGCAGTTTGCGGTTCAGTTGCGGCCAAAACTAATCACTCCTTACCAATCACCAATTACCCATTACCAAATATTAATGAATTCGATTACTGCAGGAGCCGATCGCTTTTTTGAAAATTTGTCTGGTGCGACAACAACCCCCCTCTTCTATATCGGGGACGCTCATCTGTCCATCAGTGCGATCGTTAAACTGATAATTTTAGCTATATTTGCCTTGATTATAGCTAAGATTATCAGCGAAGGAATCAAGCGCAGCGTGCTAGTTCGGATGAGATTGGATCGCGGCAGTCGAGAAGCAATTTCCACCATCATTAGCTATATTTTAGCAACTATTGGCTGTATATTCGTCCTGCAAAGTGCCGGCATCAACCTCACTTCTCTCACCGTCTTGGCTGGGGTTGTCGGCATAGGTTTTGGCTTCGGCTTGCAAAATCTCGCCAGCAACTTTATCAGCGGTCTCACCCTGCTATTCGAGCACCACATTAGAGTCGGAGACTTTATTGAAATAGACAAGTTCTTAGGAACAGTAGAAACAATTTCGATACGCTCTACTATCATTAAAACTATTGACGGTCTATTTGTAATTATACCAAATATTAAATTTGTCGAAACTAACATTATTAACTGGAGTTACAAAGACGCTAGATGCCGCATCCACATCCCCGTCGGTGTTGCTTACGGATCGGACCCAGTAATAGTTACGGAAGCGCTATTAATTGCGGCGCGGATGGAATCGAATGTGTTGTCCCATCCTTCTCCTAAAGTATGGTTTTGCGGTTTTGGAGATAACGCTTTAAATTTTGAACTTTTAGTTTGGATTGACCAGCCGCAGGAAAGCGATGCTATTAAAAGCGCGGTCAATTTTTTAATAGATTACGAATTGCGCCACCGAAATATCGAAATTCCCTTTCCCCAGCGGGATTTGTGGCTGCGAAACCCGCAAGAGTTAACTCAACTGTTTCACGATCGCAAAGACGATAATTCCAACGGCAAACTTTTTCCGCAGAATGCTAAACATTCAGCCGACATCAAATCTAATGTCCCCGTTTCCGAACATAAAAATCCAGCGCCTAAATCCCCTAATAATTGGACGCTGCGAGATTTGTTGCGGCGAGTAACTTATTTTGAACAGTGTACGGATTTAGAACTGCGACAGTTAATTGAATACGGCTACCGACAACTGTTTCCAGCGGGACAAGTTGTATGTAAAGAAAATGACCCCGGCGATTCTTTTTATATTATTCTTTCGGGTACTGTAGAAGTTCTTTCTCAAAAAGCCGATCAGTATATTGCTACGCTTCACGAGGGCGAGTTTTTTGGGGAAATATCTTTGCTGTTGGGAACTCCGAGAACGGCGACTGTTAAAACTAGCGAAGATGCAATTTTGTTTGTGGTGGAACGCCACGATTTGCAAAAACTTTTAAGAGAACAACCGAATTTAGCAGATCAGATTGCTCAAAAATTGTCGGAACGCCAGCAAGCTTTGAGAGATTTGGGATTGTTAGATGGCGACTATCTGGAACAAACTCCTTTTATTAAAATTCGCAAGCGAATTCAAGTTCTTTTTGGAATTTGATACAGGAAGGAAATTCAGTAACCAAGCAGTGTACGGCATTTCACGGATTTCACGGATGAATGTTGAGGGAATTGGGAATTGGGAAT
>JAICRN010000585.1 GCA_025937335.1 Microcoleus sp. TY_ISSM_2_bin.22 | reverse complement strand
GTTTTAGAGATAATTTCGTCACCATTTGGAATAAACATTGGATCTACTTTCCACCGTCCGTTACATAAAAATAGCATCTTCATTTCTCAACAATATCCCATAAAGTTTAAATGTTTTGGCACGCTGGGTCTCTTAAAACCCATCCTAAAATACCTGCTTTGAAGTGGTCTCTTGTTGTCCGCAACCAGGGGTGGTCACGGCTTCGCTTTATAGATTTTAGGGACAAACCAATAAGTATTATCAATACAGGCTGAAAATTTTCACAATTTGAGCAAAACCCATTTGCTATATTACCGCCGGATTCATCTGTGAGAGCAATCTAAAATCTAAAATCGGATGGCTTCGCTTTTGCCAAAGTGTGATATTTTGTAAAATAGTTCTTGGCAATTTGTCGGTAACTTAATATGTTGCCACAAGTCCGAATAGAAAAATCAAAGCGTTAATCTATATTCCCAAGTTGAAATAAAATTATGTCTGCTGCTGATTTATCGAGTTTGAGCCGATCGATCCCAATTGAAAAGATTCGTTACGACGATCGCGGTTTAGTGCCGGCGATCGTCCAAGATTATTTGGACGGTACGGTGTTGATGATGGCGTGGATGAATCGGGAGTCACTGCAAAAAACTCTCTCTACCGGACAGACGTGGTTTTGGAGTCGTTCGCGTTCCGAATTGTGGCCCAAAGGCGCGACTTCGGGACACGTTCAAAATGTAAAGGGGCTGCGTTACGACTGCGATAGCGATGCTTTGCTAGTCACTGTCGAACAAGTCGGAGATATTGCTTGTCACACGGGAGAAAGAAGTTGTTTTCACCAAGTTGATGGGGAAATTTCACCGCCGCCAGGGGATATGTTATCTCAATTATTTGCGGTAATTTGCGATCGCCGGGACAATCCTAACGAAAGTTCTTATACTTGCAAGTTGTTCGAGGGCGGCGACAACAAGATTCTCAAGAAAATTGGCGAAGAGTCGGCGGAAGTTGTGATGGCTTGCAAAGATGACGACAAAGACGCGATCGCGGGAGAAGTTGCGGATTTATTTTATCACGCTTTGGTTGCTTTGGCTCACCATCAAGTTGATTTGAGGGCGGTTTACCGCAAATTGGGCGATCGGCGAAAATAATCGGTCAGTTGGTTATGGATTTGTAGTGAGGACTTCTGTCCTCTTTTTCAAAATTCGATCGAGCTTTTGCAAAATAAAAATAGCCGCGCCGACACTCAAAGCCAAACCCAACCAAAAATTATCCGCCGCCCATTTACCCCGATCCAAAGCCAAACCGCCCAGCGGCGGCCCGATTAAATAGCCTATCGCCCAACACTGAGAATTAACCGCCAAATACACGCCCCGCAAAGACTCCGGCGCTAAATCTACCACCAAAGCCGAAGCAAAAGGCGTATAAGCAACAGTCGCAACCGACAAAAAGCTTAAGCCCAAAACAGCTAAAAATAGATTGCCAGTTGCAGCCATTCCCGTCAAGCCGATCGCAATAAATCCCATTCCCCACAGCAGGGAAGAAATTATCAAAGCTTTTGGATGGGAAAATGGCCTCAAAGCTTTAACAATCGGCAGTTGCAAAGCCACAGTTAAAAACGTGCTAAAAGCAAACAAAACGGTAATTGTAACAGTAGAAAAGCCTGTTCCCGTCCCCACCGCGACAAACTTGCTAAAGTACAGCGGCATCGTGGTTTGGATTTGGGAAATATATAATGTGAACAGAGTATTTACTAAAGCATAAACTAAAAGACTGCGATCGCTCAGCGCCACCATCCAGCCATTTTTCCAATTTTTTTCGCCTCTATCGGCTGGATTAGCGGGTTTGTATGTTTCGGGGATCGCGATCGCCACCACCGCAAACAGCACTAAAAACGAGATACCATCGATAATAAAGAGCGATCGATAATTACCCGTTACCGCAATCAACCAACCGCCCAAAATAATCCCAACTTGCAAACCCAAATTATCAGCCAGCCGCGTCAAAGCAAAAGCTTCTTGTCGCTGTTCGCCCTCGGTTAAATCCGCCACCATCGTCTCGGTTGGAGGCCAATAAAAACCCACACCCAAACCCATCAGTAAATTGCCCGCAATTAAGCCGGCGAAATCATTAGTCGCCGCCAGTACAAAAGAAGCGGCAGCCGAAATAATTGCCGCCAGCAATAAAGTTCGCCGCCTTCCCCAAAATTTGGAATCGCAAAAAGAACCGCCCAAAATTCTGCCGAATATTCCCGAAACTGAACAGCTACCCAAACCAATCCCAACAGCAGTAGCAGATAAGCCCACGCGATCGACAAAAAATATCGGCGCGTAAAATAAAGTAAAACCAGTGCCGCTTTGGGAAAGGAACCTGCCGGCGGCAAGAATCCAGACTTGAGGCGGGAGACGGGGCAACCAAGATGATAATTGAATTTTAGGCATTATAATTAAATGAGGAGTTAGTCGTGGACGCAGAAACCAATTTTATTATGAAGATTTTTACGAACATATGTTATAGCATTTAATCACGGTCAAAAACCAGGTTTAGTCGATCGCAAGGCGTAAGTCCTGTAAGTAATTATTAATCTATTGCATTCTTGTTTAGAAGTAGTAATATGATGACAAGCACCAGTGAACTTAACAATTCTTCAGGGTCTGTTACACAAAAGTTACCATTAATTTAAAAATACTTAACACGATCCTAGAAAAAAATTAGTTAAACTCTAGAAAAGGCAGAAAAACTTTAGAGGGTCTAATTATATGACAGCTATTACATCAAGAGTGGAATCAATCAGACCCCGTTGGCAAGCAATTGTTATGGTGGCCTTGATTTTCTGGCTCAGCGGTAGCCTGATTTTGGATCTAGTAATTATGCCCAGTCTTTACGTATCTGGCATGATGACATCTCCCGAGTTTGCAACGGCCGGAAATTTAATGTTCTGGGGATTCAACCGCGTTGAGTTAATCTGTGCGGGTCTGGTGGCAACGGGTTTGATGGTTTTGAGCAATTTAGTCGGTGACTTCGGCAAGCGCAGCCGCACAGCAATCTTATTATCATTGATACTTCTGGCGATCGCTCTGATTGACACCTACGCCCTGACACCCCAAATGAGCGCCTTGGGAATGCAGCTAAATCTGTTCGATTCCGCAGCAGAAGTGCCCGCCGGGATGAATCTACTGCACCAAGGCTATTTTGGCTTAGAAGCGCTGAAATGGGCTGTCGGCGCTACGCTGCTGGGCTGGTGCTACCAAAACCAAGCTTAATCGACACAAGGCTAAGAGGTTGAGTTGAGAAAAAACTCAACCAGCAGCGGGGGGAGTAAATTCACGCCCCCCGCTAATTTTTTAAATTTTAGCGCTCGTAAACACCGGATTTAATATTCATCGGCGTTAATCTGTGTTTATCTGCCTGTATCTGCGGTTAAAAAAAGAGAATTTGTCGGGCCGCAGATGACAATGGATAGACGCTGATTCACGCAGATGAAGACAAGAGAGAATAGGAATAATTCCGATGCTAACAAATTTGAGATAACTATCTGTCAAGTTTCCTGACCCGCCCAAAAACGGATACAATCCCCCGAATCCTGTGGTGGAGAGATCGACATTTTAGACTCTTGTTCAAACTCCCAGATTCCTCTGTGGAGTAAATCTAAAATCTAAAATCTAAAATCTAAAATCGACTCACGGCACGCTCTACTCGGATGCTTCGGGTAAATCTGCTTTCGGCCACAGCAGCCGCAAGCCCATCACCGCAAATCCGATCGCTGCGATCGCCTTTACCAGTCTCTCCGGCAATATCTCTGCCGTGCCTTGCCCAACTAAAACGCCGATTAAACTCGCCAGCAGCAGCGCCGACGCCGTACCGAAAAATACAGCCCGCGGCGAGTTACAACTGCTGCCGAGGGCGATCGCAGCTAATTGACTTTTGTCTCCTAATTCTGACAAAAACACTGTAATAAAACTTATTGCCAAAAG
>JAICRN010000645.1 GCA_025937335.1 Microcoleus sp. TY_ISSM_2_bin.22 | reverse complement strand
TGGGGTGAATCATGGGTCGATTCGATGTTTAGTAATTGGCAGGTTGTTGTTGAATTAATGTCTTTGTCTCCACATAAACTACCTAATTATCAACAAGGCATAAGAGCTATGAGGCTTATTCTATCAGCGTTATAGGTGACTTGTCGCCCCGACAGGTAAAGTTGTCAGAAGAGAGTTTGAATATATTCGTCATGGTACGCAGAGCTTGATAGCAAATTTCAACATTGCCAATGGTAAGATTATTAAACCAACTTGTGGAGATTCGAGAACAGAGTCCGATTTTTTACTGAATATTCGTCACCTCATTGAAACTGATCCGGCTGCCCAAAAATGGCATCTAATTATGGATTGTCTGAATACTCACCAATCTGAATCACTGGTGCGTTTGGTTGCCGAAAAAGAAGGCTTAGATATCGACCTCGGTATTAAGGGAAAAAGCGGCATACTTCAATCCCTGAAATCCCGCGCTGTTTTTTTAAGTGACCCAACACATCAAATTGTTTTCCATTACACACCCAAACATTCTTCGTGGCTTAATCAAATAGAGATTTGGTTCAGCATTTTGGTGCGGAAATTACTAAAAAGAGCAAGTTTCACCAGTCAGTACGATCTGAAAAATCGCATCCTCAATTTTATTAACTACTTTAATCAAACAATGGCCAAACCTTTTAAGTGGACATATAAGGGTAAAGTCTTGGCTGTTTAATAGTCTGTGTATTTACGCCGAGCTGTACTAGGTACTAAAGTAGATCTGAGGGGGTGACAACTTATAATTTTTGGGCTAATTGCAGACTGTTGTAGGTACGTGCTTCTTTTTCTAGGCATTCTTCCAAAAAAACTATGTCCTCCTCTTTCCACTTCGTTTCCCCCCCTCGACCTGGTACTTCCCACAGCCTTTCTAGCCCCCGCTTCTGCCATCTATGTAACACTTCTCTTACTATTTGAGCCGTCCAGTTAAAATGAGCAGCTATTTTTTCTACCTACGGGCCATGTGCATTTAACCTGATTACTTCGGCTCTGTCTTTGACTTTCTGTGGTACGTCGGCCGTTCTCAGGTTTAATAGAGTTGTATCTTGCGTGCTTGCCAGAAATACCCTTAAACGAGCGCCCATATCTCAATCACCTCGGTAGATGCATTCTCCATATTTATTTATCTTTACATAGTTTGGTTTTTTCACGCCGACCTACTTAGTTGCTTTCTGACTGATATAAGATTCATGTTGTTGACGCAAGCTAGGTTTTATCAAAAATCGCAATTGATCGCGTAGTGATTTAAAGTGGGATTTTTGCTGCAAGTTTTCGTAGAGCGCAATTTCTTCGGGTTCTGCTACTATAGCAACTTCTTCATGAGTCTTTGAAACTGATGTTTTTTCCATATTTAAACTAGCCAATTGTTTACGCTCATCCGCCGATAAACTTAGCATCCAATCTACCTGATTTTGCCAAGAGTTCAAAACTGCTAAATCCTGATTGTAAATCCGTGTAATTTCTGGAAATATAAAATCCATTTCATCTTTTGTGCAGCGCTCAATAACGGTGAGAATGTCTTGGCGTATTCTTTCTTGGAGGTGGGAAAGGGAATTACTTACAGACGCAGGCTCGTTCAGCAATTGATAAGTTAATGAAATTGTCTGCTCAATTGCCCAAGCACATTCAACTCTACGAAGATAGCCCACGGCACAAGTGGCTTTGAATAATTCAGGATTATTATAGTCAGCTAAAGCATTAGCTAAAATGTGTTGTGCACTTGTTAAGGTAGAATTTCTGGTATGTTTATCTTCCATTAATAAAGCATTTTGAATTAGTCTCTGTGCTTGATCGAATTTCTGATAAGCTCGACTTAAGATTAAACGATCTTGCTCAAAATTAATGCTTTCAGCTAACAGTTTAATTTCAGCAATAACTTCTGCTTTCTGGTCTTTCAGCAGTGCGTCTATACTAATAAATCCTTGTGTAACTGTTAGCTTCAATTCCTTAATATCTTCCCTCATTTTCAAAGTCTGATGAAGGTTAACGGCTGACAGTGCAGCTATGGCCACCACGCCGACACCAATGACGGCAGTAGATGCTGACAGAATGCCCACATTAGCCGAAAGAGATTTTAAGCCATACTCAATCACATCTAGTCTTTTGCAAGTTTCTTTAAAATTTAGATCTGTTTGAACCATTTGCGCTACACCTAATACAAAATCTGGAATAGCTAACAATGGCTCAGCAACCATACCAATTGCCGCACCTACAAAGTGACCTGTTGCTCTGTCTCTAGCAATTCCCAATAATACTCCTGCACTATTCTTCACGACTTCATAAGTGCCGGAGATGATACCAGCCTGTATGTGAGGAGGAAATACAAAAACCATATTTTTTACCTGAATAACGATTAATGTTACACATTATAATATATTATATGATTATGGTTAAATCTGTCAGTTTACAGTGGAATTACTTAAATGAACGAATTCATGAAAGCATTTCAGAACATCACCCAATATGCGGCTCTCGTCGCGGCGGATGATGATAAATCCTTAGAAATTAAGGAATCTGCTACAACCGTAATTAAGTCTGTCCAGCCTGGGTTTGATGAATTGAGGGAATCAGCCACCAGAATTGAGAAAGTTGTGCAAAAATGCCGAAACGATATCGATCGCGCTGAAGACGTTTGGACTTGTAAACTTGGGATTATCCAAGCTTCAAAACAGGAAATATGGCAACAGCTTGGGGAACTGAGCGGCTGTCATGTCAGAATTAATGAACTAGGTCGTCAATGTCAAAGTTCGGCGCTCGCTGAATCTCAAGATTATTGGGATAAAATATTTGATGTCCGCGTGAAACAGAAGTGGTTTATTGATGCAGCAAAGAAACAAAAAAAGGAATTGGCTGGAAAGAAAAGGATGATTTTATTAAAGATATTCCCATCGTGATGAATCTTGTTTGTATGGAAATACATCAAATCATTAAGCGCAGCCTGGATCTGGTTTATCAAGATATTAGCACTATTAACTTAAAAGTGCTTACCCAGTATTTCCAAAATTTAGATAAGCAGGCAAAAGATGTGTGGAATCATCAGATGAATTCAACTTTTAGCCAGATAGCAAATAAATTTGAGCAGCCGACTGTTTACTTGCCTGAGAATACCAAATCACTGAGTTCTGTACTTATTTCGGCTCTGGATGATTTATCGAAATACCGTTTAGGCGATCTTTTTTGGGAAGAGGTTGTAAAATTTAAAAAGCAGGTTTCAAGCGCGATTGATAATTTCATTAATTCAATCTTTGATGACAGATTATACCATGGAAGTAGAGCTTTAGTTAAAGCCCTGAGATTTTACAATGAATTTCTCGAAAAGA
>JAICRN010000340.1 GCA_025937335.1 Microcoleus sp. TY_ISSM_2_bin.22 | reverse complement strand
TCTGCCAGGATGCGATCGAGCGCCACTTCATCTTTTGCGGCCCCGAGATTCAACCATTGCCGCAGCAACAGCCCTGCAATCGCGATCGTGCCCAAATTCTGCAAAATCAGGCTCAAAGCCATCCAGTGGCTGCTTGAGTCCGCCCAAATCCCCAAACTCATGTAAGCGCCCAAGGTAGCAATCCCGCCCGTACCCACCGCTAAAACAAATCGGCGGTTCGGGCCCTCCCAAAATTGCTCGCCTTTCGTTCGCAGCCATTGCCAGTCCCGCGACTGCCCTCGGTAAACCAGCATCATCGCTGCTATCCCCAGCCCAGTCGAAAACAGTAACTGACTGTTCCACCACCCCCAAACTGCTGCCAGGGTGACAACTGCCAGCCAACCTTTCGATCTAGTCAAACTCTCTAGCAGCCACTTGAGAAAGGCTGTAGAAACCGCAGGCGATCGGGCCCGCTCGCTCTTACCATCTACCCTCCGACGCCTTGTTTCGGCAGTCCGGCCTGCCGCTGCTGGGGTTCCCAGCCGGCGATCGTCCGAACTCAATTCTCTCAAAGCTTGGCTATCAGTCATTTCTAAAGACAATTCGCTCAAGGGGAGATTGCCGAGTTCCCAAGTGCGATCGGAAACTGTCACTGGCGATCGATTCAGCTTGGTTGTAGTTTTTTTAACTTGATTCATACTGACTTTTTTGAGAAATAACTTTAAGTTATACGAGTTTCAATAAACTATGCAACTGTCGGCTATGGCGGTTCTCAAGCGTGGTGAGGTATGCCCGATGCCCGATGCCCGATGCCCGATGCACGTCGGGTACCTCATGTTACTGACAAAGGCTATAGTTTCAAACCATTACACAATCCTTCTTTCTCAATCTAAAATCTAAAATCTAAAATCTAAAATGGTACGATCCAGGCTTTTTTAGCACTGATTTAGATTCTCGGCAAACAAAACTCTAAGACTCTATGATACCGGAAATTCAACCCCGTGGCGAGTACAGCAACTGCGCTGAATTTCGAGAAATCCTTACAAAAAATAGAGCAATTGAAGATTGTTCACAAAACCACCACTATAGGTTAACAGCGAATATTTCTGCATCACTCTTGAGACATAATGGCGGTCTGAGTTAGCATGACTGCAAAAACCCAAAAAAATTAAACTTTCTGAAATTGAGGGAATTTTGAGTGCTTGAATTCGTCCCCAAAGAAATGCGCGACAAAAATTTAGCCTTTTGCCCGCAGGCCCGGGCTCTGGCTGCTACCTCCGGTGTCAGATGAAAGTGGGTTCAGCTTGACGGCTAGCTGGACAAACCGCAGCCTCCGGGCGGGCCGAGAATCCAGACACAGACAGTATTGTTGGATAATTAGCACGAGCATTCCTAAACTGCTAAGATTTTTGTTGAATTAACGGGAGTTGAGGGAGCCCATCATCCGGGTTCAAACCGGTCAAGCAGCAAGGCAAAAAACCGACCGCGCGATCCTGTTCGGCAAGTGCGGAGGCGAGAAAAACAGCCGCTTTTGACCAGACTCAGGCAGAATTCCTGCCCCAAAGTGTGTCTGCGGAGGTTAGGCTAGTGAAGAGAGGAAAACAATAGTTACGATCGAGACTTCATTAGTTTACCTTGTAATTTCTTGCTCAGTTGTCAAGCCCAACAGTTTTGCATTCTCTGGCAAGCGAGACTCTTAGCACTTCCAACCAGTGGGGAACTCGACCGTCAAAGAGCTTGGGTTTGATGGTAAAGCCCTTACTAATATGTAAACACCTTACCGATGGCTCGCCGGAACAATCTTGCAGGAAAACCCATGTCTAGTATGCAAAACCAATTCACGGTTCACTTCTGGGGCGTTAGAGGTAGCATAGCCTCTCCCGGGGCTGAAACAGTACGTTACGGGGGCAACACGCCCTGTGTAGAAATGCGAGTGGGTGACAGCCGCCTAATTTTCGATGGCGGTACTGGATTGCGGGTTTTGGGACAAACTCTCCTGTCTCAGATGCCCGTAGAAGCTCATATGTTTTTTACTCACTCTCACTGGGACCACATTCAAGGATTCCCATTTTTTGTCCCAGCTTTTATTCCAGGCAATTGTTTTCACATCTACGGGGCAGTTGCTCCTTCTCCTAATAATGCTACTATCCAGCAGCGGCTCCACGACCAGATGCTCCACCCGAATTTTCCGGTGCCCCTGCAAATTATGGGGGCCGACCTGAAATTTAACGATATAGAAGTGGGCCAACCGCTCGAAATCGGAGATATTAAGGTGGAAACGGCTTTGTTGAACCATCCCGGGGAAGCTGTAGGCTACCGCGTGAACTGGCGGGGGTATTCGGCTGCTTACGTGACTGATACCGAACATTTGCCCGATCGTTTAGACGAAAATGTGCTGTATTTGGCCCGCGATGCTGAGGTGCTGATCTACGACGCTACTTATACCGATGAGGAGTATTATTCGGAGAAGAGCAGCAAGGTCGGCTGGGGACATTCGACTTGGCAGGAAGCGGTGAAGGTGGCAAAGGCTGCTAATGTTAAAAAGTTGGTGATTTTTCACCACGACCCGCTGCACAATGACGAGTTTTTAGACAGGGTGGGAGAACAAGTGGCTCAAAGGTTCCCGAACAGTTTGATGGCGCGGGAAGGTTTGTCGTTGCAGTTGCTGCCTCCTCATAAGGATTTATCTGATTCTGAAGTCTTGAGCTCGGAAATCTCAAATTTAAGTTAGGACTGACCTCATTCAAAGACGGATACAAGCCCCCGACTCCTGTCGTGGAAAATCAAAAAGTTGAGACCCAAGTTCAACCTCCCAGATTGCATCTGCGGAGTCAATCTAAAATCTAAAATCTAAAATCTAAAATCGAGTGGCGATCGCAATCTGGCTAAGTATGTCAAAATCTTAAGCGTGTGGGTAACTTCTTCTTGTACCGCTGCTCTGACTCCAACTTCTGTTGCCTTGGGAAACTTTGACGGTTTGCACCTAGGGCATCGACAAGTCGTGCAGCCAATAATTTTAAATCGATCGCCTGGGCCAAATTCTGCGACGGTTTTTGCGTCGGGAGAAAACTTGCGTTCAAACGCTGGCACAGATGAAAATTTGGAAAGCGAACCTCCGGTGACCTGCTACAACGACTCAGCAGCACCGCCCGATGGAGCCGACAGCGGCTGTAATTATGATGGTTCGATCGGGCAGACGAAGGTAGAGGGGAACAGCCTCTCTGGTCGAGATTCTGATGGAGCCGATCGACTTTACAGCACAGTGGTGACATTCGATCCCCACCCGCAAGAATTCTTTACGGGTCAACCGAAAAAACTGCTGACGCCTCTGGGGGAAAAGGTAGAATTGCTCGCAGCAATGGGCGTCGAGCAATTAGTCATGCTGCCGTTCGATCGAGAATTGGCGGCCTTGACTGCTTCTGAGTTTGTCGAGGAAATTCTGGTGCGGCAACTAAAAGCGAGTCGAATTAGTGTGGGGGTTGATTTTCGGTTTGGACGGGGACGCGCTGGGACGGCTGCAGATTTGCAGTCGATCGCGTCGGGTTACGGTATTGATGTTGCTCTTGTACCCCTGCACAATTGCGGTGAGGGCGATCGGATCAGCAGTTCTGCAATCCGCGAAGGTCTGGCATCCGGCGACCTCACAAGAGCGAATCAGTTGCTGGGGCGACCTTACAGTTTAGTCGGGACTGTGGTTGGCGGACAGCGGCTGGGCAGGACGATCGGATTTCCTACTGCTAATATCGAACTGCCGCCAGAAAAATTTTTGCCGCGTTTTGGCGTGTACGCGGTGCGAGTCTTGGTGAAGCAGGGATGGGAAAAGATGAAAGAGGAAAGTTCTTCCTATCAGCGGGAAAATCCCAAATCTCTAATTCCCGGCATACCATCAAATTTATCTTTTGTCAATGGGGTGATGAATGTTGGCTGCCGCCCGACGGTAGACGGCTTACAACCCACTGTGGAAGTTCACCTGTTAGATTGGTCTGGGGATTTGTACGGTCAAACCTTGAGCGCGAGTTTGGTAGAGTTTTTGCGACCCGAACAAAAATTCGCTTCTCTGGATGCTCTCAAAACTCAAATTCAGGCAGATTGCGATATTGCTAGAAGCCTCTTAACTGCTAAAGTCTAATAATTATGTGATCTAGAACAGGCGATCGGTTTTAAAAATGGTGCAAGATGAGTCAGACTAAATTCTAGTTATACGAATACGAAGTTCGCAAGGCAAAGACTCAAGAATTTGGCAATCTTGATATCTTTTCAACAATTAGCAATTAGCAATTAGCAATCAGGGATATGAGACAACATATTGAGCGGCTCAAACAAAATCTAGGCAAGACTATTGTTGGCAAAGCCGATGCTATTCGCTTGGTATTGGTAGCAGTGCTTTCGGGCGGGCACGCGCTGCTGGAAGATGTGCCGGGTGTGGGAAAAACGCTGCTGGCGAAGTCTTTGGCGCGATCGATCGATGGGAAGTTTCAGCGGATTCAGTGCACTCCCGATTTGTTGCCGACGGATATCACGGGTACTAATATTTGGAATCCGCGCAGCGGAGAGTTTGAGTTTTTGCCCGGGCCAGTTTTTGCTAATGTTTTGCTTGCCGATGAAATCAATCGGGCGACGCCCCGAACTCAGTCAGCTTTGCTGGAAGTGATGGAAGAAAAGCAGGTGACAGTAGATGGAGTTTCTCGAAATGTTCCGACGCCGTTTTTTGTGATTGCGACTCAGAACCCGATCGAGTATCAAGGCACTTTTCCGCTACCGGAAGCGCAGATGGATCGGTTTACTTTGTCTTTGACTTTGGGCTATCCCGCTGCGTTGGAAGAGTTGCAAATGTTGGAACGGCTTTCTGATAGTTTTGCAGTTGAAGATTTGCAGCCCTGTATTTCTTTGGAAGAAGTGCAGGAATTGCGCCGTTTGTGCGCTGCTGTGAAGGTGGAAGGCTCTTTGAAACAGTATATTGTAGATTTGGTGCGATCGACGCGGGAAGATGAGGAGATTACTCTGGGGGTGAGTCCCCGGGGTGCGGTGGCTTTGCACCGCGCGTCGCAGGCTTTGGCGTTTATGGAGGGCCGGGATTACGGGACTCCTGATGATGTGAAATATTTGGCGCCGCACGTACTGTCTCACAGGTTGATTCCGGCGGGGGGAAGGAGGGCTAAGACGATTGTCGATCGATTGTTGC
Source organism: Microcoleus sp. TY_ISSM_2_bin.22 (assembly GCA_025937335.1). Taxonomy (GTDB): domain Bacteria; phylum Cyanobacteriota; class Cyanobacteriia; order Cyanobacteriales; family Microcoleaceae; genus Microcoleus. Next base: position 1,161 of record JAICRN010000340.1, on the reverse strand, counting down.
GGTCTGTTCCTATTCCTTAAAAAGCATTGAGATTAATATTATCCACAGTCAGGACACGGCAATGCCGTGTCCCTACAATTAATCGGGCGATGGTGACATTTTAGGGGATCTCGTGATTATTTTGGGGTAGCGAAACGGCACTGCCGTGTCCTCAGTTGCTTGTTTTCTCGCGAGAAAAATTGATTGTTTTGAGGTAGGGATACGGCATTGCCGTATCCTTTTATATCAAATATTTTGGGTAGGGAAATGGCATTGCCGTATCCTCAATTGCCTGTTTAAATCACTCGATAGAACTTTCAAACAGCCCCACTAATTTTTTAGCTTCTAAATCGATATTATGTTGTTGAGCAACCCGTTCTGCTCCTGTTTTCCCCATTTGTTCGAGCTTTTCTAAAGGTGCTTCCAATACCGCGCGCATCGCTACGGCTAATGCTTCTGCGGAACCGGGAGGAACTAACCAACCGCAAACACCGGGTTCTACGAGTTCGGGGATGCCAGCAACATAAGTGCTAATTACGGGCCGGTGGAGAGCGAGGGCTTCCATAATTACGACGGGCAAACCTTCAGCAAAACTAGGCAATACCATTGCCCGTGAAGCTAAAATCTCTTGCTGAACTCGATCGCCACTGGCCCAGCCGGTAATTTCTATATGGTTTTGCAGGCCGAGTTGCAGAATCTGCTGTTCAATATCCGATCGCAGCGGCCCGTCTCCTACGAGTACCAACTTAAACTCTAAGCCTTGAACTGCTAGCAAGTTAGCAGCTTCTAGCAATAACAAATGACCTTTTTGTTCGCTGAGCCGGCCAATGCAAGCTAAGCGGGGTGCTGCGGGTATGGGGACGTAGGGTGCAGCTAAAAATGCAGCATCTACACCGCAGTGTATGACGTGAATTTTTGACCAAAAAGTGCGATCGCACCACCGAAAAAGCTGACTTTTACCGAAGGAACTAACTGCTGCTACAAAGGTCGATCGCTTAATTTTTTCGTCTAAGGAAAGAATCGTGGCTTTATCAAATTCTTCAGGGCCGTGAACGGTAAAACTGTAAGTCGGGCCGCCAAGCACGCGGCACAGCATTGCGACTGTTGTCGAATTTGTCCCGAAGTGAGCGTGAACGTGTGCTGTACCCGATTCTGCAAACCAATTTAAAAGAATGCAAGCTT
>JAICRN010000233.1 GCA_025937335.1 Microcoleus sp. TY_ISSM_2_bin.22 | reverse complement strand
TGCACCATTGTCCATAATCGTTTTTTGAACAGGCAAGATGCCTGTTCGACAAAGAGTAGATTTTCTTGACTGAGATCTTGCACCATTGTCAATAATCATTTTTTGAACAGGCAAGATGCCTGTTCCACAAAGAGTAGATTTTCTTTTGGAACGGGCATCTTGCCTGTTCAGCGACAATACTGCAAGCTGTGAGAATAGACATCTGCTAAAAAGCAGATGTCTAATTGAATGTTTGCGGGTTCTACACACCAACCGGTTGAGCGGCAGCGGCCATCATGGACGGATCGATCGCAATTCCTAAACCTTCTGCAACTTGGCGGCCGTAATTCGGATCGGCGCGGAAGAAATGGCACAGTTGGCGCATCTGAATCTCCGGTTTTGCTGCACTCAAACTGTCCACAATGTTAGCGACAAGTCGCTGCTGTGCATCGGGTTTCATCAAGCGATAGAGGTCTCCTGCTTGGGTGTAATCGTCATTTCCCTTACGGTGATCGTAGCGATCGACTTTGACATTTCCTAAGTCCCAAGCTGGGTCAGCATAGACCGAGTTTTGCTTCGGCGCATCCTCGTGGCTGTTGGGTTCGTAGTTCGGCCCGCTACCGCCGTTGTTACCCGGTGCCATTGCGCCATCCCGTTGGTAGTGCATCACCGGACACTTTGGTTGATTGACGGGCAATTGCTGATAGTTTGCACCGAGACGGTAGCGTTGAGCATCTGGATAAGACATGATGCGAGATTGCAGCACTTTGTCTGGAGAGAAGCTAATACCTGGAACGACATTAGAAGGAGAAAATGCCGCCTGTTCCACTTCAGCAAAAAAGTTTTGCGGATTGCGATTGAGTTCAAGAATTCCCACGTCAATTAACGGAAACTCTGAGTGCTTCCACACTTTTGTCAAGTCAAAGGGGCTTTCGCGATACTCTGCGGCTTGGGCCTCGGTCATTACTTGAATGCAAAACCGCCATTTGGGATAATTACCTTGCTCGATCGCCTCAAACAAGTCGCGAGTCGCATGATCGGGGTCTTCGCCTTTGATCCGCGTCGCTTCTTCGGCGGTGAAATTATCAATACCTTGCATGGTTTTGAAGTGGAATTTGCACCAAACCCGTTCTCCTTGAGCATTGATTAGGCTGAAGGTATGGCTGCCAAAACCGTCCATGTGGCGGTGGTTTTTCGGCGTACCGCGATCGGAAAACAGAATAGTTATCTGATGCAAAGCTTCTGGACTCAGCGACCAGAAATCCCACTTTGCGTCAGCATCTTTGAGATGCGTTTGGGGATGGCGCTTTTGCGTGTGGATCAAATCAGGGAATTTGAGCGGATCGCGGATGAAGAAAACAGGGGTGTTGTTCCCTACTAAATCCCAGTTTCCTTCTTCGGTGTAGAACTTGATCGAAAAACCTCTGGGGTCGCGTTCGGCATCCGCTGAACCTTGTTCGCCGCCTACGGTAGAGAAACGCAGGAGAACCTGAGTTTGTTTGCCAACTTCTGAGAATATATGAGCTTTGGTGTAGCGAGTAATGTCATGGGTGACGGTAAACGTGCCAAATGCAGCGGCTCCTTTTGCATGGACAACGCGCTCAGGAATGCGTTCCCGGTTGAAGTGAGCCAGTTTTTCCATCAGGTAAAAATCCTGCATGAGGATAGGCCCGCGTTCACCTGCTGTCAAGGAATTCTGGTTATCTGCCACCGGAATTCCACTAGCGGTTGTCAATGTTTTGTCTTCTGTCATAGTGGGTAAATTGATTGCTGCATCCTAAGTATTCTATACCTTTCTGGGGGCCGGGTGTTTCTGCAGAGGTAATTCTCTGATGGGCGATTGTGTGTTAAATTATTAGTATGTTTTCAAAATTTGCTGAGTCAATTAAACTTAATTTTTCCATAAAATATGATTGATTTCTACACTGTAATTATCAGAAAAAGTGCTGGTCATTGGGTTTATTTATGTTTAAAAAATGAGTTGTGAAAAAAGGAAATACTCCCGAATAATCTATTGATAAACTCAAACAAGCTATTGAGTTATTTTCCGAAATCTATGAATTAGAGTCTGATGTTTATATCAGCCATCTTTCTATTAATGAATTAAACGAGTTTATGACTTTATAAGATTCCGAAACCTCAGACACTTATGAACTTAAGAAAGTTTATGCCTAAAAACCTTCCATCTTTAAAACCTAAACCATTAATCAAGATTTTAGAAGAAAATGGATGTCAGTTTTACCGATAGGGTAAAGGGGAGAATCGTTTATCTATGCGTTAAATTGAAGAGCGAAAAAAGATTGTTTCCATTGATATGGGTGCTGGGTAAATGTCACCAGCTTATGTGTTGCGGATTTTTAGACAATTTGGGTTTACCGATCCAGAAATTGAAGGGATGATTAGTTAAGTCCGCATTAATATGCTGCCTGGTTGGCGGTTTCAACATTGGGAGTAGTCATCTTTGCCACTCAGAAAAGCGATCGCCTAAAATGGCTTTTACAGCCAAACTCGTCTAACCTGTCCTAAAATAGAAGACACATCCTATATTAATTCCCTACCATGTCGATCGCCGTCATTAAAGAACATATCGAAATCACCCCAGGCATCTGTGGGGGAAAACCCCGTATCGCCGGACATCGCATCCGAGTTCAGGATATAGTTGTTTGGCACGAACAAATGGGAATGTCACCAGACGAAATTCTGTATCACTATCCGAGTATTACTTTATCTGACATCTATGCAGCTTTAGCCTATTATCACGATCGTCGAGATGAAATTCGCTCGGCAATCGAAGCAGATGCAGAATTTGCCCGCCAATTGAAAGCTCAAACCCCATCGCTCTTGCAACAAAAATTAAAAAATCGTCAACATGGCTAAGATAAAATTTCATCTCGACGAAAATATAACTCTTGCCATAGGGAATGGATTGCGAAGACGGGGAATGGATGTCACCACAACTCCAGAACAAGGTATGATCGGGCAATCCGACGAACAACAATTAGCATTTTCCCTGTCTCAAGAGCGAGTAATTTTTACCCAAGATACGGATTTTTTAAGACTGCATCATGCAGGTTTGTCTCACGCGGGTATTGTTTACTGTCCGCAAACCAGTAAATCGATAGGGGAAATTTTGCAAGGATTAGTATTAATTTGGGAGGTAGTGAATGCTGAAGAAATGAACAATCATTTGGAGTATTTGTAAAAATAGGCAATCGGCACTTGCAACCTGAATATTTCTAGTACCGAAGTTTCGGATATTTTCACCTGCTGTCATAATTGTAGTAGATGTTTTATAACTCCACTTTGACTCTAAATCTGTAATTATAAAAGATATAGTACATATTCAAAAGTTCTCTCAATGACTTTTCTCCCATCCGAAGCGTTTAAATCTATTAGTTATCCCGGCCGCACCGTCAAAAGAGCCGATCGCGCCGTCCGGTGCAGCCCTTTTCAATTACACTTCTTCCAAACCATCCGCGATCGCAGTGTTTTCCTAAGTGCGATCGCCTCAAACGCAGGTGTCGAAAGCGGCTACACCCGATCGCCCGTATCCGAACTCGCAGCCGAAAACTCCCTACTCTGGCTGATCCAAGTCGGCGTACTGCGGCGGGAAGTTGACGGACAAGGGATTACCGACAGTTTTCGCCTCACGCCCCTAGGCCGCCAACTCGTGGAAAAATGGGAACGGGAAGGACAGGGAGTGCCGGCGGCGTCATTGTGCGATCGTATTGGTAATGCTTTTAGCCGCGGGTTGGGAGTATTTCTATGAGGGCTTTTTACTGGCGCTAGTCCGACAGTCCGACAGGGAATGAATTCCCTGTCTCAAGCGCGAAAGTCGGTTAAAACCGACTGCAAGTCTAAATTCAACTTGATGTTGAGTTTCGCATTTCACGTTAATCAACCTCCTCAGTCCTCTTGCAGAGGACTTGCGCTATGAGACTGGGATTTCAATCCCTGTCGGACTCGCCGTCAAACGAGTTAGACCGCGATCGCACCATAGCAGTTTTTGAAGAACCGGGCGATCGCATCCCCGTTCCCACCTTTGCCGCATCCTTTAATCTCACCGTCGGTGAAATGTTCAGTTGGCTGACTGAGTAGCGCCACCTCGGTTTATGAATGATTTAACCGCAGAGGGCGCAGAGGGCGCGGAGGAGGGAGAAGAGATCTCACCCTACGGATTTGCTCCGATCGAATGTGCGGTCGATCGCTTATACTAGAATATCTGGTTGTCAGCTCTTCAAGGACGAGAGAGGACTAAAGTTGTCACTACAAACTTAATTATGATTATTTAACCGGACTTGATATCATCTCTCAAATAACCCCTAACTACTAACAACTAACTACATAAAAAGTTTGTCAAAAATGGAAGCTAAATCTTACAAAGACACCGTAAATCTGCCCAAAACCAAGTTTGATATGCGCGCCAACGCCGCCAAGCGCGAACCAGAATTGCAACAATTTTGGGCAGATCGAGAAATCTACGATCGCCTATCCGAGAATAACCCAGGCGAGTTGTTCATCCTCCACGACGGCCCGCCCTACGCTAACGGACAACTCCACATCGGCCACGCCCTCAACAAAATCCTCAAAGACTTTATCAACCGCTACCAAATTCTGCGGGGCAAAAAAGTCCGCTACGTGCCCGGTTGGGATTGTCACGGATTGCCGATCGAACTTAAAGTCTTGCAAGATAAGAAGATGAAATCGGAGGAACGGCTAAATCTTACCCCGATCGAACTCCGCCGCAAAGCCTCAGCCTTCGCGCAGCAAACAATGGAACAGCAGCGCGAATCCTTCCAGCGCTACGGCGTTTGGGGCGACTGGAAACACCCGTATTTAACTCTGAAACCCGAATACGAAGCCGCTCAAATCGGCGTTTTCGGTCAAATGGTGCTCAAAGGCTACATCTACCGCGGCTTCAAACCTGTTCACTGGAGCCCGAGCTCGAAAACAGCCCTCGCCGAAGCGGAATTGGAATATCCCGAAGGCCACACGTCGCGCAGCATCTACGTCGGCTTTCACGTGAAAAAACTGTCAAAATCCCTGCAAACGAAGCTCAAGCGCTATATGCCGAGCCTCTGGGCGGCGATTTGGACGACTACCCCCTGGACGATTCCGGCAAACTTGGCGATCGCAGTCAATCCCGAACTGACTTATGCGGTGGTGGAACCGCCGGCAAATTCCCACATCGCACAACAATTTATGTTAGTAGCTGTCGATGCGGTCGATCGGCTGTCGGCAACTTTTAACACTCAATTAAAAATACTTGCTACATTCAAAGGCAAAGAATTAGAAGGCTGCATCTACAAACACCCGCTGTTCGATCGCGAAAGTCCAATCGTTGCCGGCGGTGACTACATTACCGCTGATTCTGGAACCGGATTGGTGCACACCGCACCGGGGCACGGACAAGAAGACTTTATCGTAGGAAAGCGCTGCGGTTTGCCAGTTTTAACGCCCGTAGACGAGAACGGAAATTTCACCGCAGAAGCCGGACAGTTTGCAGGTTTAAATGTCCTCGGAAACGGCAATGCCGCAGTGATTGAGGCCCTTGCTGACGCAAATTGTTTGATTAAAGAGGAAAGTTACGCTCACTCTTATCCTTACGATTGGCGCACGAAAAAGCCGACTATTTTTCGGGCGACGGAACAGTGGTTTGCCTCGGTTGAAGGGTTCCGAGATGAAGCCCTAAAAGCGATCGCCGATGTGAATTGGATTCCCGCCCAAGGGGAAAATCGGATTACTGCAATGGTGGGCGATCGATCGGATTGGTGTATTTCTCGCCAGCGGACTTGGGGCGTTCCCATTCCCGTATTCTACGACGAAGAAACCAACGAACCTCTGTTAAATGAAGAAACGATCGCCCACGTGCAAGGCATCTTTGCCGAACGCGGTTCCGATGCTTGGTGGGAATTGTCGATCGATGAATTGCTGCCGGAATCTTACCGCAATAACGGCCGCACTTACCGCAAGGGAACCGACACGATGGATGTGTGGTTTGATTCCGGTTCTTCCTGGGCCGCAGTTGCCAAAGGTCGATCGGAATTGAAATATCCAGCCGATATGTACTTGGAAGGTTCAGACCAACATCGGGGCTGGTTTCAATCGAGCTTGCTTACCAGTGTAGCAACTAACGGCGTAGCTCCTTACAAAACAGTTTTGACTCACGGTTTTGTGCTGGATGAAAAAGGCCGCAAGATGAGCAAATCTGAAGGCAATGTCGTCGATCCGGCAGTCGTAATTGAGGAATACGGCGCCGATGTTTTGCGGTTGTGGGTGTCTTCGGTAGACTACTCTGCAGACGTGCCTTTGGGCAAAAACATCCTCAAACAGCAATCGGATGTTTACCGGAAAATTCGCAATACAGCTAAGTTTTTGCTGGGCAATTTGCACGACTTCGATCCGGGAAAAGATGCCGTTGCTTACGAGGAATTGCCGGAACTAGACCGCTATATGCTGCACAGAATGGGCGAAGTATTTGCGGAAGTCCAAGATGCTTTTGAAAGCTTCCAATTTTCCCGATTTTTCCAAACTGTGCAGAATTTTTGCACGGTGGATTTGTCGAATTTTTACTTGGATATTGCCAAAGACAGACTTTACATCAGCGCGACAGATACCCGTCGCCGCCGCAGTTGTCAGACGGTGATTGCAATTGCTGTGGAGAATTTAGCAAGGGCGATCGCACCTGTTTTGTGTCACATGGCTGAGGATATTTGGCAGTACCTTCCCTATCCGACTCCTTACAAGTCAGTATTTGAAGCCGGCTGGGTGCAAATTGATGCTTCGTGGCACAATCCAGAATTGGCTGCGCGCTGGCAGTATTTGCGGCAAGTGCGCGGCGAAGTTAACAAGGTTTTGGAAAAAGCCCGGATGGAAAAGGCGATCGGTTCTTCTTTGGAAGCTAAGGTTTTATTGTACGTTCCCGATGTTGAGAAAAGAGAGCAATTGCAAGCTTTGAATCCCAGCAGCGAAGAATTGGTGGATTACGTGCGATCGCAAAATTCAGTCATCGAGTTAGCCGCAGAGGAAAAAGCAAAAGCAGCACAAGATAAACAGGAAGAACAAGCGGCAAAAGTTGCAAAAATCTTGACAGAAAACACAGTTTATGTTGAGGCGGAAACGATAGAAAAGGGCGATCGATCTTCTGAGATCGTACAGTATTCCGCCCCTGAACCGTCGGCTTTAGATTGGCAGGAAATCTTAGATCGAAGCATCCAGTTTGTGGCGGATCTGCCTGAATACGCGGGCAACTTTTTTACAGAATACCAAAAAGTTTTGGTAACACTTGGGCTGTTAGCCTCTGTGTTAGTAACGGGCAGAGTAACGCTGGCGATTTTGGATACGATGAATCAGATTCCGCTGTTGGGAGGCTTTTTTGAAGTCATCGGCATCTTATTTACAATCTGGTTTGCTTTCCGTCACTTGTTGTTTGCCGCCAACCGTCAAGAAATTGCAGAACAAATTGATTTCCTGACAGCAGATGTGGTGGGCAGGAGTACAGCGCTTGTACTTGCAGAAACAAAGGCGATGGTACTCGCACCGGCATTAGATACAGCGCTTGTGCTTGTAGAAACACAGCCGATCGCACAAACAGCCCCAGCCGAAAAAGTGTTTGTAGAAACACCCCAAATCCCGCAAGCAGAATTAGTTGCGATCGAACCGGAACCAGAAATTCTTGCTGAAATAGCTGTAACGCACGATTCTACAATGACCGGCAAGGGTGTAGACGAACTGCGGTATTTGTTCATTACTTCGGAAGTGGAACTGGTTGAATCGAATGCAATCCTGCAGGAATTGCCTTACAGTTATCAGTCTCCCGAGTTGGCGATTGGTGTAGTGAAAGCGGACGGTGAAAAGTGCGATCGCTGCTGGAACTACTCTACTCACGTCGGAGAGTCGATCGAACATCCGCTAATTTGCGAACGCTGCGTGTCAGCAGTAGACGGCAAATTCTAACCGTATGATGTACACCGCACACCGCTGTAACTTTCATTGCGAGCTATACGCGAAGCAATCGCAGACTCCGTGATTGCTTCACTAGACCTCTTGCAAAATAATTTTATGCTATAATGAAGGGTTTGGCTTAAGTGGAGCAGATTGCAGGTTATATCAGCACTTGACAATTATGAGTTAG
>JAICRN010000352.1 GCA_025937335.1 Microcoleus sp. TY_ISSM_2_bin.22 | reverse complement strand
GCGATAATTGCCACTCCTGAATGAGTGTTTTGGTCGATTAATACATTGTCTGTATTTACCCCATAAGATTGTAAATTTGTCAATAATTCTTCAGCAAATTTATCGTTGCCGACGCGGCCGATGATGTGGGTGGAAGTGCCGAGACGGGCGGCGGCGACGGCTTGATTTGCTCCTTTGCCGCCGCCGGCTGTGAAAAAATTGCTACCGATGATAGTTTCCCCTGGCTGTGGCAACCGGGGAGTTTTTGCTGCTAGGTCGATGTTGATACTGCCGAATACGATGATGGTCATAAATTATTCAATTTGGTAATTGGTAAGCTGTAGCGCATTTAATTGGTAAGCTACTTTTTACTTAAACTCTTGTGGGGCGGGCAGGATAGCCCGGGGCGAGCAAGCTTCAATTTAAATGCCCAATAGCTTAATTGGTAATTGGTAATTCTCCCATTCTCCCACTTTCCCCCTCTCCCTCTCTCCCCCTCTCCCTCTCTTCCTTAATACGTGCTAGAACAGTTATGGTCTCCACCGGACAATTCAATGGCTGCAATTACTCTCGATCGCAATCCCTGTGTCCTGCTAGTTGAAACAGACGAAGTTCTCGCCGGACACTTGAGTCTCGACTTAAAATCCTCCGGTTACGAACCGGTAGTGGCTTCTAATACGGCCACAGGCCAACATTTAGCCCGTGAATTGCAGCCTGCTTTGATTGTAATTGACCGGATACTTGGCCCTGAGTCGGGGCTGTCACTGTGTTCTTACCTCAGAAGTATTGGCAATCGGGTGCCGGTGTTGCTATTGGTCGGTCGCGATACAGTTGACGATCGCGTGGCTTGTCTGGAAGCTGGCGCGGATGATTATTTTCTCAAACCTTACCGCACTGAGGAGTTTTTGCAGTTGGTGCGCTTGTATTTGCAGCCGGATAACACCAGCAACGAACAATTGAGGTTTGGCGATTTAGTTTTGGATTTGGCCTCTAGGCGGGCCCTACGCAACGGACGGGCGATCGACCTGACGATGAAGGAATTTGAGCTGCTAAAGTATTTGATGGAACATCCCCGCGAGGTTTTGACTCGGGAACAAATTCTGGAAAATGTTTGGGGTTACGACTTTTTGGGCGAGTCGAATGTGATTGAGGTTTACATCCGCTATCTGCGCCTCAAGATTGAAGATGAGGGCGAAAAGCGCTTGATTCAGACGGTGCGCGGTGTTGGCTATGTGATGCGGGAAGCTTGAAGCAGTCAGTTGAAAGTTGAGTGTTGACTGTTGTCAGTTGTCATCACTCAACGCAGTCAACAGTCAACAATTGCCAATCTAAAATCTAAAATCTAAAATCTAAAATCTAAAATCTAAAATAATTATGAGTTATTTAACTAATTTGCTCGGTATTGGAGTAAGTATATTTTTGCTGGGATGTTCGCCGACTTTACCTGTCGCGAATGCTGGTGCTACTGGTATTTTGGCGGATCGGTCTCCGACGGCGACAACATCGGGTCAACTGCTGCCTGTTTCTGCTAGAGCTCGGATAGCCGATCGCCCAATCGAACTCGAAGTGGCGAAAACAGCGGAACAGCAGGCTATGGGTTTAATGTACAGAACTTCTTTGCCGGATGACAGAGGAATGCTGTTTGAGTTTAAACCAGCGCGGTTGGTCAATTTTTGGATGAAAAATTGCAAGATTGCTCTGGATATGATTTTTGTGCGGGATGGGGTGGTTGAGGCGATCGAAGTTTCTGCACCTCCTTGTACTGCCGATCCTTGTCCTACCTACGGGCCCGATACTGCTGTCGATCGAGTTATTGAACTCCGGGGCGGGCGGGCTGCTGAACTCGGTGTCAAAGTGGGCGATCGTATTGAAATCGAGTTTTTTAACGAAAACCTCCATCAATAAACAATCCCCCGGTTTCCTTCTTCCTTCTTTTTAGCATCCGTTACGGAATCCGTTGCCGAACTGCCCCCTGCCTTCGGAAGACCGGAAAAAATTTAGAAACTTTACAAAAATTGATAAAATCTGTTAAAACATTAATGTAACATTCAGTACAAACACCAAAAGATTTGCTACGATGTCGATCTCAGTCAGTCAGAACTTGAGCTTGTTTCCGGAAGCTGTAGATTCTCGGTCGCAGGTATGAGACGAGTCAGCGACTCGTTACCAATCCTGAGAGACGATACTCAGCCTCAAGGTGTAGCAACACGAAAAGAAATTCTCTGGAAGTTCTGGCGATCGAGCTAAATCTACTAAACCTATCTAAAGTAATATGCTACAAGCCAACTTAATTGGCGTTAATTGGCAAAGTTAACTTCTGGTAGCAGATTGGGGTTGGCTCGAAATATCTAACGAAGTTTGCCGAAGTAGATGTGCGGATTCTGCATTTTGGCAGATGAAGTTAAACTCTGAACCTGGTTTAGTAGTTTTAGGTAGCAGAATTTATTCTGATTCGCACTGCAAAGATGCCGAGGTATTCAGTTTAGGTTCGATCGCAATCGCAAGTCGATCGGGCCGACATCAGCAAAATTGCCAAACCTTTCACTTTTTGGGAAGGTTAGCTTGTGCGCTCGCACTCAGCATTATGTTTGGCAGTTCAACCGCTAATAGCGTTTTAAAAGCTATCGACGGTAACAAGACAAATTTAAAACTGGCTTATTACTCATCGAAAACATCAGGTTCACATCAGAAAATGGTGTCCTATACTTAGAGGTGAAATCACATGGCACCCGCTAAATACACTCGATTAATTCGATTTTTACAAGAAGATTTGGCAATTTCGCCCGCGTCAATTGCTGTCGCCGAACGTGTCGGCGATAACAAACAGCGGCAGCGCGATCAAGACCCGAATTCATTGCCGATGGTGCTGTGGCAATACGGTTTAGTTACTCTCGAACAGTTGGATAAAATCTTTGATTGGTTATCCGAAGCATATTAAAAGGATTTTAGATTTTTGATACTCTCTAAAATCTAAAATCCTTTAACAACTGAGATTAGGATTCAGCCAAGAATTTGGCAGCAGCGGCAACGCCGGCACCTGGAGTGTAGCCTTCATGACCCAATTCTCGCAGCACCACTTCTAAAGATGAAATTGCTGCTAGAATATCGCGATCGCACACAAAGCCCAAATGACCGATTCGGAAGATTTTACCTTTCAAATGGTCTTGTCCGTCGGCGAGAGCAATGTCAAATCTCTTTCTCATCAAAGTCCGCACTTTTTGAGCATCTACGGATGCTGGCGGCATCACCGAAGTAATCGCAGGACTCGCGGCATCATCAGCGGCAAACAACGGCAAACCTAAAGCTTTTACAGCAGCGCGAGTAGTTGTCATTAAGCGTTTGTGCCTCGCGAAAACATTTTCCAACCCTTCTGTTTTCATCATCTGCAGCGATGCTTGCAGGGCAAAAAACATATTGACCGGTGGAGTAAAAGGAGTGGTATTTTTGGCAGCTTCTTTGCGGTATTTGCCCAAATCCAAATAATAGCGGGGCAGTTTCGCAGTTTTGTAAGCTTCCCAAGCTTTGGGACTGACTGCCACAAAACCCAAACCTGGAGGAATCATGTAAGCTTTCTGAGAACCCGAAGCAATGACATCGATGCCCCAAGCGTCCATCGGAATATTGACAGCGCCTAAGCTAGTGACAGCATCGACCATAATTAAAGCTTCACCGTGGGCCTTAACGTGGCGGTTGATGGTTTCGAGGTCGTTGAGGACGCCGGTGGAGGTTTCCGAGTGGGTGATGATGACAGCTTTGATTTGCTTCTCTGTATCTGCTTCGAGTTTTTCGCGGAAGTGTTCGGGGTCTAAAGGTTGGCCCCACTCGGCTTTAATAATTTCGGCGTTTAAACCGTAAGCTTCGGCGACTTCCGCCCAGCGTTCGCCAAATTTGCCGTTAGTACCGACTAAAACTCGATCGCCCCCACTCAAGAAATTAATTATCCCAGCTTCCATCGCCCCGGTACCGGAAACCGTTAAACTCAGCACGTCACTTTTTGTTTGGTGCAGCCATTTCAAATTTTCGGTACATTCTGCAAAAATCCCGTCAAATTCCTTGCTGCGGTGGCCCATCGGGTGTTTTGCCATCGCTAACAATGCCGCTTCAGGCACCGGCGTCGGGCCGGGAATCATCAGCATTAATTTGTTGTCCATGATATTGTCCTAACTTTTCCTGTGGGAGTTATATAGAATAAATCAAATACGATACGTCGCGTCGATCCTCTAAGTTTTTTAACTTTTAACTCCCTTGTGGTTAATTTCATTTAGAGACCAGCGATGTTCTACCGCTAAGTTCGATCGCTCGCAGCTTTGTTCTAATTGCTTTTGAATGGCAAGGGCTTTACGCAGTGTAATAATAAGTTGGTGCACTTGTTGCTGCTGCGGCGATTGTGGACTGACAGCAAACATCGTTTTGCGCTCTAACAATTGAAGTAGCAATTCATAATGAATGTACGAAGGAAGGGGGATTGGCTCCATGAAAGCTAACATACCTCAGCGAACCGACACCCCATTGCAATTGCATGAGGCATCACAGGTGAACATTAGATGCCCGATTTTTTATTTGTTTTCTAACCGTACAATAACCCCTGCTTTGCCGATCGAATATTCGGGGCTGGGTGCGTTGGACACGCTAAATCTTGCGATCGACAGGCTTACAGAATAGATTTAATTGCTTTCTGGCAAAATATTTCTATGCAATGTAGCTTTGAGTGCTATTTTTTTTTACAGTAGCGCTTGAGTCGATGCAGGCTAGAAATTCTCATTATTTACCTACTCAATCATTTTTTATCAGAATTAAGGGTGGTTTGTCAAGCGGTCTCGCCTTTCACAGGCTGGGAGGGCGGTCGGCGAGCGAGGCTAAAGCGGCACCCGGATCGGGCTGTTTGACTAGAGATTCGCCGATGAGAACGGCTTCTGCGCCGGCGGTGGCAACTTGAGTTAGGTCGTCGGGAGTGTGGATTCCTGACTCGCTGACTATGAGGATGCCTTTTGCTTGGATTTCGGTTTGGCGCGAGGCTAATAGTTGGCTGGTGGTTTCTAGGCTGACGGAAAAATCTGCTAGGTTGCGGTTGTTGATGCCAATCAGGTTGACGCCTTCTAGGGTTAATACTCGATCGAGTTCTTCGAGAGTGTGAACTTCTATTAAAGCTGTCATGCCCAAAGTCTTGACAATTTTCACAAAATATTGTAAGTCTTTGTCAGACAGAATGGCGGCGATTAAAAGTACGGCATCAGCGCCGTGAATGCGGGCGAGATAGATTTGGTAGGGATAGATAATAAACTCTTTGCAAAGTAAGGGTAAATCGACGGCGGCACGGATTTTAGCGAGGTTGTCGAAACTGCCTTGAAAGAACTTTTCATCGGTGAGTACGGAGATGCAACTGGCGCCGTTTTGTTGGTAAGCTAGGGCGATCGCCACGGGATCGAAATCTTCGCGAATTACTCCTTTGCTGGGGGAAGCTTTTTTCACTTCGGCGATGATAGCGGGTGTGGTTTTGCCGTTTTTAAGGGCGGCAAGAAAGTCGCGAGTTGGGGGTGCGAAGGGGAGTTTTTTGTGCAGTTCGGATAACGGGGTGCGATCGCGCTTTTGGGCTACTTCAGCTTCTTTTTGCCAGACGATTTCTTCGAGGATGTGCTGGGGTTCGGCGTCGGGTACGGCGATTTGGTAGCTGAGGTAGAGTACGGAGACTGATGTGCTGGGGGGACGACGGCGGATTTGAAGCATGATAGGGGGATAAAGGGCGATCGTAACAAGTTTCAACAACGTATATCTTGCATCATAAGTGGAACAGGCATCTTGCCTGTTCTTAAAGGGCGGGCAGGATGCCCTCCCCACAAAAGAACTTTCTCTTTGTGGAACAGGCATCTTGCCTGTTCTTGAGAATGCTGCAAAATTTCAATCTCAACTTATTCTATAATAGAAGTCTCTATCTGGCAATTTCTCAACCAAATTTTAATAGCCGATTCACCATTGAATTAGGTCAAGTATTATTAAAAAATCCAATTGTCTAACTGATTGTTTTTGATGAAAAAAGTGAGGCAATACTTCAATGGATACCCGATTGAGATACCAAGAAATTATCAAGACCATACTTCAGGAACACGCTAATTTCCGTAATACTATACCTGATGGCTATCATTCTCAAATGTTATTTGATGATGAACGAGGAG
>JAICRN010000614.1 GCA_025937335.1 Microcoleus sp. TY_ISSM_2_bin.22 | reverse complement strand
TCTCGTCAAAAGGGCGCTTCCTATCTGGAAATGCGGGAGGATTTTAATCGTAAGTTTTTGGATAAGTGTCATCCGCTGGATGGTTTGCTGAGTTATGATAATCTAGAGATTGGTCATGTTTGTGGTAGTTTGTTGGTAGTACCTCTAGCTAATCAAAGTTTGCTGGAAAAATACCAGATGCGGCTACATCGGGAAATTCAGAAATGTGTAGATAATCAGTTGCTGCACAAAATGTATCGGATTAGGGATAGCGAGTCGTACCCGGAGAATGTACGATCGGCTATAAGAGGCGGTGCGATCGAGCTTTTGCAATTTCTCAACAGCGAAGTCGAGAAAACTCAGTATCTCGAAGAGCAGAGTCAGCAGTTCGATCGCTATTATGCCATACCGCTGTTTGCCTTCGTTAGCGGGGAGGAAATGCAGGAGTATTTTGCTGACAGTAAGCTGGAAGAACCGGAAGACAGGCGGTTTCGGGATATTTTGTCGGCTTGTGTGCGATCGACTTACCCTATAGACAGTGTAATGCCGATCGGACACAAGTATCACGAATTCCCGTTTATCGTGTTTAGAAGTTACAGTTTAGAACAAAGCCGAGAAAAGATTTTTACAGATAAATATCTTTTGAGTTCCAACGAATTGAACGTGCTCAATTTAATTTTGTCGAAGCAGGTAAACTGAAACTTGTAGGTGCGTCAGACGATTTTAGATTTTAGATTTTAGATTTTAGATTGGGAATCAAGGATGACTATCGGCTTTGGAGTTTACCTACAGTTGCATTCTTGTTGGAAACTGGTATCAGTTGGCTATCATATCGTTTCCGATGCCACCGGAATTATATAGAGGACACGGCAGTGCCGTCTCCAAGTCTGTGGGTAATATTAATTCCCATGCTACCGGATTTGATATGACCGAAAGCATCAGGATACAAGCCCCCGGATTCATCCGTCCAGAAATAGAAAACCTGTATCCGATAAACACACCCCCCAATTTATCCGTGGGGTCAAGGCTTCAATCTAAAATCTAAAATCTAAAATCTAAAATCGATTGACGCACCATACTTGCTACTTGCTAACTTCAAACGGCGTGTATTTCCCACCCAAAGCTTCGACGATGGTGCGAGTATTAGCCGACATCATTTTCACATAAGAATCGCCCTCGCTTCCAGCCGCCCCAATCGAATCCGAATAAAGTTGCTGCGCCGCCAATTTCACCCCCGCTTCCTCCGCTACAGTTTTAATCAGTTGCGGGTTAATTGTAGTCTCCGCAAAAATAGCAGGCACTCCCGCAGCTTTCACCGATTCTACTAACTTTTGCACCGTTTGAGCGCTCGGTTGTTCCTCCGTACTAATCCCGATCAAACTGTCAGCAATTCCCAATCCGTAAATGCGGCTGTAATATTGAAAAGCATCGTGAGTTGTTACTAATTTGCGCTTATTTTCAGGAATAGTTTTAATCTCTTGTTCTATCCAACTATCCAAACGTTTTAACTCTTCAGTAAGTTTCACAGCATTCTGCATAAACTTCTCCCGATCTTCCGGCGAGAGTTCGATTAGCGCATCCCGAATTGCTTCCACCATTTGAACTACATTTTCCACATTTCCCCAAACGTGCGGATCGGGTACGGTATTGCCTTCTTTATTCAGTAGCAAAGGCTTGACTACTTCCCCCACTGCTAATTTCCGCGCCTTAATTCCGGCGGCATTCATCATCCTAATTAATCCCGGTTCCAAATTGTAACCGTTATACAAAATTAAGTTAGCTTGTTCTAAAGCTTGAGAATCTTTTGGCACCGGTTCGTAAACGTGAGGATCGGTTCCCGGCTGCAAAATTCCTGTTAGCTGAACTTCGCCTCCCGCTACTCGATCGGTCAAATCCTCAATAATTGTGCTGGTAGCAACTACCTTGGGTTTAGCATCTGCCTCTGCAGATAGGCGATCGCCCTGGGTTGGAGCACAACTAAATAAACCCAAAGTCAAAATGCCGCAAGCAATAGTTCTAATCCAAAATACCTTGGACTTGTCCAATCCAGGGGCGGTTTCAATCCCCGACTCACTCCTAAACTTCCCTTTATCGGATTGCTTCACAATTGCCGTCGGTTTTAATTCACATCTGACACCATTCTCAATAACTTGTTTAGGAACAGGCAAGATGCCTGTTCCACAAGAAAACTCATTCTTTGTGGAACGGGCATCTTGCCCGTTCTTGACGGGCAGGATACCAACCCCACAAGAAAACTCACTCTTTGTGGAACGGGCATCTTGCCCGTTCTTGACAATGGTGCCACATCTGAGTTTTAACCGACTTGAGATTTTCGCCACAAAACCTATGGTTTGAGGGGTTTCGAGCTTGCACTGTCCCATTATCTACCTCTCCCGCGTTCCAGATTATTCCTATTTACTGATGATTTCATATTCTTTTCATTTTTACAGTAAACTTAATAAAAAGCAGATAGAGTCACCCCCATGAATACTGCCGCCTTGTCCAACGAGAATCATTGGTCTCAAATGGTTTGCCACCTCAAAGACGCCGCTACCGACACTGAAATTATCACTGTTAAGCACTTAGCAGTAAACTACCGCACGGTAGAAGCACTCAGAGATATCAGTCTTTCTGTCAAACCGGGAAGGCTGACGGGTATTATTGGCCCCAACGGTGCCGGCAAAAGCACGCTGATCAAAGCAATGTTGGGCTTAATTCCCGCAACTCGCGGCACTGTTACCTGGGGCGAAGAAGCGATCGCCGATCGACTCGAAACAGTAGCTTACGTGCCCCAGCGATCGCAAATTGACTGGAACTATCCCGCCACCGTTTGGGATGTCGTGATGATGGGAAGAGTCAGAAAAGCCGGATGGTTTCGCCGCTTCTCGGCAGCTAGCCGCCGCACGGCCTCCGATGCCTTAGAAAGAGTAGGCATGACTGCTTACAAAGACAGACCGATCGGACAACTTTCCGGCGGACAGCAACAGCGAGTATTTCTAGCGAGAGCATTAGCCCAAGAAGCCGCTATTTTCTGCTTTGACGAGCCGTTTGTCGGCGTTGACCAAAAAACTCAAAATATCATTTTCGACATCTTCCACCAGCTAGCAAATGCCGGTAAAATCGTCTTAGTAGTCAACCACGACTTAGGCGAATCAATCACAAATTTTGACGATTTAATTTTGCTAAATACAGAATTGATTGCCGCTGGTCCCCGCCAAGAAGTGCTAACGCAAGAAAACCTTTACCGCGCCTACGGCGGACAAGTAATGTTCTTTGCCGGACAAGCAGCTTAATTAGCCAGCCCTCATTAATCTAGGATTTACACTCTTGAACCAGGTTTTTTTGATAATCTTGAGTTGGGCAACGATAAATCTCGGATCAAACTTACATCTTGCACCATTCTCAAGAACAGGCAAGATGCCTGTTCCACAAGAAAATTCACTTTTTGTGGAACAGGCATCTTGCCTGTTCTTGAGAATGGTGCAAAATGTTTGTAGTAAGGACTTTAGTCTTTGCTGTTGAGTTGGGAAAGAAAGGACTTTAGTACTCACTACAAACTGTTAATCTTTGAGAAATCTGACGGGTAATTGTTTAGTCTCCCAGACAAATCCCTAAACCGCGGGCCGTTTTAACCAGAGTAC